>NZ_JBGNYC010000025.1:0-62787 GCF_051844275.1 Cellulosimicrobium sp. CpK407 | reverse complement strand
AACCCAAAGCCACCTGGAGGAACTGGGGGGCGACGCGTGAACGTCGCGCCCCCGCCGCGCTGGGTCCGCCGGCTGCTCCTCGCCCCGGCGGTCGTCGTCCTCGCGGTCCTGCTCGTCCCGACGAGCCTCATGCTCGTCCTGCTCGTCGGCGGCATCGTGAGCTGGGCGCTGCCCGGTCGCCTGCGCGCGCCGCGCGTCCTCTGGGTCGCGAGCTTCTACGTCGTCTGGGACGCGGTCGCGGTCCTGGCGCTGTTCGGGCTCTGGGTGGGCTCGGGCTTCGGCTGGGCGCTGCACCGGCCCGCCTTCCGGCGCGCGCACGTGCGCCTCGCCGGCCGGATGCTCTCGGTGCTGTTCTGGCAGGTGCGCTGGACGCTGCGCCTGCGGATCGACGTCGACCTCAGCGAGGCCGACGGGCTCGACGGGGCCCCGGTGCTCGTGGTGAGCCGCCACGCCGGGCCCGGCGACTCGTTCGTCCTCATGGACCGCATCGTCAACGCGGCGGGACGCGAGCCGCGCGTCGTGCTCAAGGACACGCTCCAGTGGGACCCCGCGATCGACGTCCTGCTCCACCGCGTCCCGGCGTACTTCGTGGTGCCGCGCTCGCGGCGGCCGCACGGCGCGCCGTCCGGCAGCGAGGCGGTCGCCGCGCTCGCGACGGACCTCGCGCCGGACTCCGCCGTCCTCCTCTTCCCCGAGGGCGGGAACGTCACGCCGCGCCGCCGCGACGCCCGGATCGCCGCGCTGCGCGCCTCCGGCGAGGAGGACCTCGCCGTGCTCGCGGAGGGGATGCCGCACGTCATGGCGCCGCACGTCGGCGGGTTCCTCGCCGCGCTCGACGCGACGCCGACGACGGGCGTGGCGGTCGTCGCGCACACGGGCCTCGAGCGCCTGGTCACGGTGCGCGACATCTGGCGCGAGCTGCCGATGGACAAGCGCCTCACGCTCAAGATCTGGGCGACGCCCCGCGAGGCGCTCCCGGCGGGCGACGAGGAGCGCGCCGCGTGGCTCTACGCGCAGTGGGTGCGCCTCGACGCGTGGCTCGCGGCGTCGGGGGCGCCCACCGTCCCGAGCGCGGACCGCGACCCCGCCGCCTGAGGCGCGATCTCCGGCACGCGCGCGGACCACGACGCCGGACGCACGACGCCCCGCGGCCGGCGGAGCGGTCACGGGGCGTCGGGTGCGTGGACCCGGGTCGCGGGTCCGGCGGGTCCAGCGTCAGGCGAGGACCTCGCGCAGGAGCGCGGCGGTCTCGGACGGCGTCTTGCCGACCTTGACGCCGACGGCCTCGAGGGCCTCCTTCTTGGCCTGCGCGGTGCCCGCGGACCCGGAGACGATCGCGCCGGCGTGGCCCATCGTCTTGCCCTCGGGGGCGGTGAAGCCCGCGACGTAGCCGACGACCGGCTTGGTGACGTGGTCCTTGATGTAGGCCGCTGCGCGCTCCTCGGCGTCGCCGCCGATCTCGCCGATCATGACGATCGCCTTGGTCTCGGGGTCGTTCTCGAACGCCTCGAGCGCGTCGATGTGCGTGGTGCCCACGATCGGGTCGCCGCCGATGCCGATGGCGGTCGAGAACCCGAGGTCCTTGAGCTCGTACATCATCTGGTAGGTCAGCGTGCCCGACTTCGACACGAGACCGACCGGGCCCTTGCCCGTGATGGTGTGCGGGGTGATGCCGGCGAGCGACTCGCCCGGCGTGATGATGCCGGGGCAGTTCGGGCCGATCATGCGCGTCTTCTTCCCCTGCAGGTAGGCCCAGACCTCGGCCGTGTCCTGGACGGGGACGCCCTCGGTGATGACGACGATGAGCGGCATGCCGGCGTCGACGGCCTCGATCGCGGCGTCCTTGGTGAACGCCGGCGGGACGAACAGGACGGACACGTTCGCGCCCGTCTCGGCCATGGCCTCCGCCACGGTGCCGAACACGGGGAGCGTGACGTCGTTGCCCTCGTGGTCCTTGTGCGTGACGGTCGTGCCGGCCTTGCGGGCGTTGACGCCGCCGACGATCTGCGCGCCCGAGTCGAGCATGAGGGCGGTGTGCTTGGCACCCATCCCGCCGGTGATGCCCTGGACGATGATCTTGGAGTCGGAGTTCAGGTAGATCGACATGGTGTTCTCTGTCTCAGCTTTCCGCGTCTTCGGGCGATCAGGCGTTGGCCAGCTCGGCAGCCTTGTCGGCCCCGCCGTCCATGGTCTCGGCGAGGGTCACGAGCGGGTGGTTCGCCTCGCGCAGGATCGCGCGGCCGAGGTCCACGTTGTTGCCGTCGAGGCGCACGACGAGCGGCTTGGAGGCCTCGTCGCCGAGGATCTCGAGCGCGCCCACGATGCCCTTGGCGACCTCGTCGCACGCGGTGATGCCGCCGAAGACGTTGACGAACACCGACTTGACCTGCGGGTCGTTGAGGATGACGTCGAGCCCGTTCGCCATGACCTGCGCGTTGGCGCCGCCACCGATGTCGAGGAAGTTGGCGGGCTTCACGCCGCCGTGGGCCTCGCCCGCGTACGCGACGACGTCGAGCGTGCTCATGACGAGCCCCGCGCCGTTGCCGATGATGCCGACCTCGCCGTCGAGCTTGACGTAGTTGAGGCCGTTCGCCTTGGCCTTCGCCTCGAGCGGGTCGGTCGACTCCTTGTCCTCCAGCGCCTCGTGGTCCGGGTGACGGACCTCCGAGGCGTTGTCGTCGAGCGTGACCTTGCCGTCGAGCGCGATGATCGAGCCGTCCTCGGTGCGGACGAGCGGGTTCACCTCGACGAGCGTCGCGTCCTCCGCCGTGAAGACGGTCCAGAGCTTCCGGATGACCGCCGCGACCGGGGCCTTGAGGTCCTCGGCGAAGCCGGCGGCGTCGACGATCTCCTGCGCCGTGGCCTCGTCGATGCCCACGATCGGGTCGACGGCGACCTTGGCGAGCGCCTCGGGGCGCTCGACCGCCAGCTGCTCGATCTCCATGCCGCCCTCGACGGAGCACATGGCGAGGTAGTTGCGGTTCGACCGGTCGAGGAGCACCGAGAAGTAGAACTCCTCGGCGATCTTGGCGCCCTGGGCGACCATGACGCGGTGGACCGTGTGGCCCTTGATGTCCATGCCGAGGATCTCGGACGCCTTCTCGGCGGTCTCCTCGGGCGAGTGGGCGAGCTTGACGCCGCCGGCCTTGCCGCGGCCGCCGGTCTTCACCTGGGCCTTGACGACCACGGTGCCGCCGCCGAGCTTCTCGGCGCCCGCGCGGGCCTCCTCGGGCGTCGTCGCGACGACTCCGCCCAGCACGGGCACGCCGTGCTTCTCGAAGATGTCGCGCGCCTGGTATTCGAACAGGTCCACCCTGCTGCGTCCTTCCGTCTGATGCGCCGTGTGCGGCATGATCGATGTCTCGACATCAAGACATCCCCGTACAGGGTAGCCCGGGAAGCCCCGGGCTCCTATCGCTCGGCGGCGGAGGACCGCAGGCGCCACGTGTTCCGTTCGTCACGCGGCGCCGCGCCCGGGTGGCCCCGGCTCAGTCCGCGACGGGCACGTCCACGAACCGCACCGGCGTGCTGCCGCCCGTGACCTCCGTCGACCCGTCCGGCACGTCCACGACGACCGTCTTTCCGCCCCGGTCCGGCCAGACGACGGTCACGCGCGACGTGACGCCCGGGCTCAGCGAGCCGACCGACAGGTCCGCGAGGACGCTGCGCGCCGAGTCCGGGTAGAAGGCCGGGTCGACGAGGTAGTCGACGGGGTAGACGCGCACGCCGCCGTCGAGCAGGGTCACGTTGTTCGCCCCGAGCCCGCCTTCTCCCAGCTCGCCGCGACCGTCGAGCACGGATCCGAGCACGCTCACGAACGCCGCGTGGTCCGTCCCGTCGTTGCGCACGTCGAGGGTCCCCACCAGATAGCCGCCCGCTCGCCGGACCTCCACGAGCTCGACGTGCAGCGTCTGGGTCCCGCCGAGCCCGTCGGCGTGCTCGAGGGTCGCACCCGCGAGCCCGTCGACGGTCGCACCCTCCGGCGCCGTGAGCTCGCCGGCCGCCGGCACCTCCGCGGGCGAGCGGTCCGCCGCGGGGACGAACTCGACGGTCACGCGACGGTTGAGCGCCCGCGCCTCGTCGGTGCCCTCGGTGGCGACGGGTTCGGTCTCCCCGCGTCCCTCGACCCGCACGTCGAACCGGCCCAGGTCGGCGATCTCGCCGAGCCGGTCCGCGACCGCGCGCGCACGGCGCTCGGACAGCTCCTGGTTCGCGGCCTCCTCCCCCTGGTCGTCGGTGTGCCCGACGACGACGAGCTCACCGTCCGCAGCGAGCGCGAGCTGGTCGGCCACGGCCTGGAGCGCGGTGTCCGACGCGGTGCCGAGCTCGGCGGAGTCGACCGCGAACAGGACGTCGGAGTCGATGGCGACGCTCACGAGGTCGTCCGTGTCGCGGGTGCTGACCGCGTCGTTCGCGCTGGTGCTGAACGTCTCGAGGACGGCGGTCGGCGCGACGACGTCGTCGAGACCGGCGGGCGCGAGCTCGGCCGCCGGGACCGTGAGGCCCTCGGCGTCGTCGGCCGCGACGACGGGGACGTCCTCGACGAGCCCGAGGTAGGGCACGAGGACCGCCGTCGTGGCGGACGCGGGGGCGGCGAACACGACGTGGCCCACCACCGGCTCCTCGTCCGGCCCGAGCTCGAAACGGTCGTCCTCGAGGGACGCGAGGGCGACGCCGTCGGCCGCCCGGGCCGGCTCCCGGACGACTCCGGCGTCGAGGTCGACGAGGCGCACGCCGTCGAACGTGTCCTCCTGCGAGAGCGTGCGGTTCGCGAACGCCTCTCCGACGAACAGGGTGTCGTCACCGCTCGTGGCCTCGGCCTCGACCCGCAGGACGGCGAGGTCGCCGTCGAGCACCACGGGCCCGACCGACATCTCGATCTCCCGGCCGAGCACGTTCCCCGTCACGACGACCGGCGTCGCGTCCGACGAGGACGCCGGCACCTGCGCCTCGGCGGCCCCCGTCGTGGCGGCCGGGTCGGGTGCCCCGTCGCCCGCACCGCAGCCCGCGAGGGCGACGGCCGCCACGACGACGGTCGCGAGCGCGGGGACGACGCGCGTCCTGGGTGTGCCGGTCCACTGGTGCACGGTGACTTCTCCTGTCGGTCGAGGGGGTCGGTGGGCTGCTCACGCCCACAGGTCGACGTGGACGCTAGCGGACGGACGACCGGCTCGGACGAGCCGCCCATCGCCGTCAACTCGGGTTGACACATGCGAGATCGTCAACCTAGATTGACACGTATGGAACCCGTCGACATGGACGCCGCGAGCAGCACCGATCCCGACACGGGCCTGCGTGCCGTGCGGTCGCTGCGCGTGCTCGCCGAACGCCTCGAGGCGCTGCAGGTCGAGCACGCCCGAGCGCTCGGCTGGTCGTGGCAGGAGATCGCCGACCGCCTCGGCGTCACCCGCCAGGCCGTGCACAAGAAGTACGGCGCGTCCCGCACCACCAGGAGGTCATGACATGTTCGAGCGCTTCGCCGCCGACGCCCGCGACACGGTGGTCGGCGCCCAGGAGGTCGCCCGCTCCCGCGGCGACGACGCCATCGACGCCGTGCACCTGCTCCTCGCTCTCGCCCGCCAGGACGGTGGCGCGGGCGCGGTCGCCCTCGCCGCGGTCGGCGTCGACGCCGACGACCTCGAACGCCAGGTCGACTCCGCGCGCAGCCACGACCCGCTCGACGGCCAGGCCCTCGCCGCGCTCGGGATCGACCTCGACGAGATCCGCGCACGCACGGACGCGGCCTTCGGGCCGGGAGCACTCGACCGCGCGGGGGACGACGAGCGCCGCCGCGGGCGGCGGAACCGCCGCTCGCACATCCCGTTCACGCCCGAGGCGAAGAAGTCGCTCGAGCTCTCCCTGCGCGAGGCGGTGCACGCGGGCTCCCGCGCCATCGACTCGGGCCACGTGCTCGCCGCGGTCGCGCGTGCGAAGGGCTCGACGGCGCACCGCGCGCTCGTCGACGCGCTCGCCGCGGCGGGGTCCGACGTCGCGGGCCTGCGCGCCGCGCTCGCCGCAGGGCACCGCAAGGCGTCCTGACCCGATACCGCCGACCGGTCCCCGGGCGCTCAGCCCGGTGGGACCGGCCCGGTGAACGCGGCGAGGTCCCACCCGGCCGCCGTCGCCAGCTCGCGGTAGGAGCGCTCGAAGAACGCGAGCAGGACGGCGTCGGGGTCCGCCGCGTCGCGCAGCACCCCGCACGGGAGCACCACCTCGCGCAGGCCGGGGTCCCAGTACCCGGGCGCCAGGTCGAGGTCGGCCACCCCCGGCGGCTGCGGGTACGCGTACGCGTAGACCTGGTCGGCGTGCGTCGTCGGGTCGCCGGGCCAGTAGCCGACCGCGACGTTCTCCGCGTTCTCCGCGAAGCGGTAGATGGGCTCGACGTCGTCCGGCTGGTGGAAGGGCCGCCCGTTGAACAGCGTGAGCCCCAGGTCGAACGCTCCCCAGTAGAAGCGCGGACCGCTCGACTTGCCGTAGAACCCGGACCGGAACCGCTCCATCACCGCCGCGACCCGCTGCACGGTCGCGAGCCAGGTGCGCGTGAGCTCGCCGTCCCACTCCCCGACCGCGGTGTCCTGCTCGAACGGCACCGGGTCGGGGATCTCGCGCGGCGTCGACCACACCCGCACCGGCACGGCGAGGCGGTCGAGGCACGCGAGGGTGCGCGCGTAGAAGTCGGCGACGGACATCGGCCCCAGCCCGACGGTCTCGGTGCGCCCGTCGGACGTGCGGAACGCGACGTGCTCCGCCACCAGGTCGATCTCGACGTCGAGCGCGCGCTCGCCGACCTGCATCACGGGCGTGACGAACCCGCGCGACGTCACGTGGAACGCGACGTTCCACCAGTGGTTGACGAACGGCGTGAGGTCGAGCACGACCTTGCCGACCACCTGCGTGAACAGGTGGAGCGGCCGGCGCGTCGGCTCCCACCGCCGCACGTCGAGGTCGGGCCAGGGGGCGGGCGCAGGGGCGGGGCGGGCGGCCGGCTGGGTCACGGGAGGCTCCTCGGGGCTCGGTCGTCCTGCCACGGTAGGACGCGTCCCGCTGCCGTGCCCGCCGACGGGGTGACGCCTGGCCGGCGCGGACCGCCTAGCGTCGTGGCGTGCCCGAGACGACCTCGCTCCCCGACCGCGCCGACGACCGCCCGTCGGCACCGGACCGACCCGGCCGGGTCACGACGTCGTCCGGTGGCCCGTGGCGGCGCGGTGCGGTCGTGCTCGTCGCGAGCTTCCTGCTGGGCGGCCTGACGTCGTACGCCCAGGGGTTCCTGCCCGACGCCGCGGCGCCCTTCGCGAACTCGGCGAGCGGCTGGACGCTGCTCACCGCGCTGCTGGTCGCCTGGTCGGCGCGCGCCCCGCGCTCCCGGACGTGGCACGCCGCCGTGCTCGGCGCCGCGAGCTTCGTGCTGCTCACCCTGGGCTACGCCGTCGCAGCCGACCTCCGCGGGTACTTCTACGACCCGACGACGTTCGGGGCCGTCGGCGTCGTCGTCGGCCCGTTCGTCGGGGTCGCGGCGGCCTGGCTGTGGCGGACCGGCACCCCCGCCGCCCTCGGCACCGCGGTGCTCGCGGGCATCGGGGTCGGCGAGTCCGTCTACGGGCTCACGACCGTCGTCGAGACGACGGGCGCCACCTACTGGGTCACGATCGGCGTCGTCGCGCTCGTCCTGCTCGGCGGCATGCTCGCGCGCCGGCTCCGCGGCGCACTGCCGGTCGCGACCGCCGTCGGGGGCACCGCCGTCGTGGCAGCAGCGTTCGTCCTCGCCTACCGCGCCCTGGGCACGATCGGCTGACCCGGCGGTCGAGCCCCCGCACCCCGAGAGAGCGGCCCCCGGCTCAGAGCCCGGTGCACGGCACCCGGTACGTCACTACCTCGGTCAGTGGTCGCCGTCTCGGCGCCGAGGCGCTCTCAGAGCTTGGTCACCGGCGAGTAGCGCAGCAGGAGGCGCTTGGTCCCGTCGGCCCCGAAGTCGATCTTCGCGACCGCGTTCGGGCCAGCGCCCTCGAGCGCGACGACGGTCCCCAGCCCGTAGGCGTCGTGGGTCACCTTGTCCCCGACTGCGAGGTTCGGCACGTCCCCGTCGGCCCGCGGCGTCGCCGACCCGAACTTCGCCCCACCGGACGGCGAGCCGAACGCGGCGCGGGCAGGGGCCGACGACGACGGGTCGTGGCGGGTCTGGCGGGAGCGGCCCGAGGAACGAGGGCCGCGGATGGTAGACCCGTCGTCGTCGGCCCCTGACCGCGCCCCCGACCCGAACCCCGACCGCGAACCGGACCACGACCCCGAGCCGCGGCCCCAGACCGACCCGCCCGCGCGCAGCGTCGCCATCGACGACTCGCGCCGCCGCCAGTCCCACAGCTCCTCGGGGATCTCCTCGAGGAACCGGCTGGGCGGGAACTCGTTCGCCATCCCCCACGCCGACCGCACCGCGGATCGCGACACGTAGAGCCGCTCGCGCGCCCGGGTGATGCCCACGTAGGCGAGGCGGCGCTCCTCGGCGAGCTCGGCGTCGTCGTGCAGCGACCGCATGTGCGGGAACGTGCCGTCCTCCATGCCGGTGAGGAACACGACGGGGAACTCGAGGCCCTTGGCGGTGTGCAGGGTCATGAGGGTGACGACCCCGGGGTCCTCCTTCTCCGCGCCCTCGCTCTCGCCGTCGGCCACGTCCTCCGCGGGGATCTGGTCCGCGTCGGCGACGAGCGAGACGCGCTCCAGGAAGTCGGACAGCGTGCCCTCGGGGTCGAGCTCGGTGAACTCGGTCGCGACGGCGTGAAGCTCGGCGAGGTTCTCGACGCGCGTGGCGTCCTGCGGGTCGTCGCTCGCGCGGAGCTCGGCGAGGTACCCGGTGCGGTCGAGGACGGCGCCGAGGATGTCCGACGGCGTCGCGCCGGAGTCGGCGAGCTCGCGCAGCCCGGTCATGAGCTCGACGAACGCACGCAGGGGGTTGAGCGTGCGGTTGGTCAGGCCGGGGATCTCGTCGATGCGGGCGAGGGCCGCGCCGAACGAGATGCGCTCGCGGTCCGCGAGCGCCGCGACCGCCCCCTCGGCGCGCTCGCCGAGCCCGCGCTTGGGCACGTTGAGCACGCGCCGCAGGTTCACGTCGTCGTCGAGGTTGTCGATCGCGCGCAGGTAGGCCACCGCGTCCTTGACCTCGCGCCGCTCGTAGAAGCGCGTGCCGCCGACGACCTTGTACGGCAGGCCGACGCGGATGAGCACCTCCTCGAGCGCGCGGGACTGGGCGTTGGTCCGGTAGAACACCGCGACGTCGCCGGGGCGCACGCCCTCGGAGTCGCCGAGGCGGTCGATCTCCTCCGCGACGAACCGCGCCTCCTCGTGCTCGTTGTCGGCGACGTAGCCGATGACCTTCGCGCCCGCGCCCGAGTCGGTCCACAGCCGCTTCGGCTTGCGGTCGGGGTTGCGCGAGATGACGGCGTTGGCGGCCGAGAGGATGTTCTGGGTCGAGCGGTAGTTCTGCTCGAGCAGGATGGTCCGGGCGTCCGGGTAGTCGGCCTCGAACTCGAGGATGTTGCGGATCGTGGCGCCGCGGAACGCGTAGATCGACTGGTCCGCGTCGCCGACGACGGTGAGCTCGGCGGGGTCGAGCGCGGGGACCTGCGCCTCGCCGGTGCCGCTCGTCGCGGCGTCGGTCGCGGCGGAGTCCTCGCCCACGCCCGCGAGCTCGCGCACGAGCACGTACTGCGCGTGGTTGGTGTCCTGGTACTCGTCGACGAGCACGTGCCGGAACCGGCGGCGGTAGTGCTCCGCGACGGCGGGGAACGCCTGGAGCAGGTTGACCGTGGTCATGATGATGTCGTCGAAGTCGAGCGCGCTCGCCGCGACGAGCCGCGCCTGGTAGCGCGTGTAGACGTCGGCGAGCACCTGGTCGAACTCGGGGACGCTCGCGCCGTGCGGGCCGCCGCGCGCGGCGAGGCCGTCGTCCGTCGCGTGGGCGCCCGAGTCCCGCGCGTACGTCTCGGGGTCGACGAGCTCGTTCTTGAGGTCGGAGATCTTGTTGGCGAGCGAGCGCGCCGGGTACTTCTTGGGATCGAGGTCCAGCTCGCGCGTCACGAGCGTGATGAGCCGCTGCGAGTCCGCGGCGTCGTAGATGGAGAAGCTCGACCGCAGCCCGAGCGTCTTGGCCTCGCGGCGCAGGATGCGCACGCACGCCGAGTGGAACGTGGAGACCCACATGTTGCGCGCGGCCGGCCCCACGAGCGTCTCGACACGCTCGCGCATCTCGGCCGCGGCCTTGTTGGTGAACGTGATCGCGAGGATCTGCCCGGCGTTGGACCGGCGCGTGGCGAGCAGGTAGGCGATGCGGTGCGTGAGCACGCGCGTCTTGCCCGACCCGGCACCCGCGACGATGAGCAGCGGTCCGCCCGCGTGCACGACCGCCTCGCGCTGCTGCGGGTTGAGCCCGTCGAGCAGGGCCTCGGGGTCGAGGTGGGCGTACCGGCCCCGCCGCTCCCCCGCGCCCGACGCCGCCCCGTCGCCTCCCGGCCCCGGGCCTCCCCGGGTGGCGTCCCCGACGGGCGACCCGGCGCCGTCGGGCACGGCCGGGTCGTCGGTCCAGCGCGGGGCGGTCCGCGGGAGGCGGGACTCGCCGCCGTGGTCGACGCGCGGGCCGTCGAACAGCGTGTCGAGGCCGGGCAGCGGGAGGTTCTCGAAGAGCGAAGCCATAGCCCCTCCAGCCTAGGCGCCCCCGCCCACACCCCGTGCCGACCTCGCCGATGAGTCCGGTCCTCCGCGACGGTCTCCCCCGTCACGACCGCAGCACGTGCCGCACCACGAAGGAGACACCATGACGACGACCCACCTCACCGGCGTGCACACCGTCGCGGTCCCGGTCACCGACCAGGACCGCGCGCTGGCGTACTACACCGGGACGCTCGGGTTCGAGGTCCGCATGGACGGCGAGCTCCAGGAGGGGTTCCGCTGGATCGAGGTCGCTCCCCCGGGCGCCGCGACGTCCGTCGCGCTCGTCGCGGCGGGCGACGGCCTCCCCGCGGGGATCGACACCGGTATCCGGCTCACCACGACCGACGCGGCCGGCGACCACGCGACGCTCACCGCCGCCGGGGCGAGCACCGGCGAGCTCCTGGCCTGGGAGGGCGTGCCGCCGATGTTCTCGCTGCGGGACATCGACGGGAACACGCTCTACGTGATGGAGATCCCCGGCTGATCCGACCGCGCCTCAGGTGAGGGCGAGGCCGACGCCCCAGGTCGCCGCCGCGAGGAGGCCGCCCAGGAGCTGGACGAGGATCGTGATGCCGGTCGCCTGCATCGCGGCGACGGTCGCGCGCCACGCGGCGCGGCGGTCGCGGCGGCGCAGGAGCTCCGCGACGAACACCGCGAGCACGAAGCCGATGAAGAGCCCGATCACGGGGATCACGAAGAACCCGACGACGCCCGCGATCCCGCCCCACACGAGGGTCGACCAGGGGACCTCCGCCCGGCGCATGTGGCGGCCCGCGAGGACGTACTGCGACACCTCGGCGGCGACCACGAGCACGGCGGCGACGGCGAAGACCACCCACGCGGCGGTGCCGCCCGTGACGATCGCCCACACGAGGACCGCGCCGAGCACGAGCACGTTCCCGGGCAGGACCTGCACGACGATCCCGACCAGCCCGACCAGGATCGCCAGCCCGACGAGGACCTCTCCACCGACGCTCACGGGGGAAACCCTCGCACGTCGGGCGCGCTACGCACGCCTCGCGAGCGGCACCAGCCGCGGATGCGCGACGCCGTCGAGCACCCAGGACCGGATCATCGCGCCGAACAGGTCCGGGTCCTCCGCGCTCCACTGGTGGTGCATCCCGGGCGCCACGCGCACGACGGCGCCCGGGACGCGGCGCTCGATCGTCGACAGCGCGCTGCGGGCGGGGCGGAGGTCGCGGCCGCCCGCGACGGCGAGCACGCGGGCCCCGGACTCCGCGAGGCCGTCGGGCCAGCGCCCGCCGTAGACGTCGGCGAGCAGCCGCGCCATGGTCTCGCGGCGGATCGCGAGACCCGAGCGCACGAACAGGTCCCGGGACTCCGCGGGGATCCCGGTGGCGACGGCCTGGCCGCGCCAGTACCAGCGCCGGTCCCAGACCCGGAGCTGCGCGCGGCCGAGCGCGCCGGCGAGCCCGGGCACGCCGTCGACCACCGCGCCCGACGACAGGACGGAGCGCACGAGCCCGGGGTGCCGCGCGGCGAGGTGCAGCGCGACGACCCCGCCGAGCGACAGGCCGACGACGTGCACCTCCTGCCCGGCGGGGATCGCGGAGACCGTCGCGGCGACGTCGTCGACGACCGCGTCGAGCGACGCCGGGACCTGGTCCCCGCGGCTGCCGAAGCCGAGCAGGTCGGGCGTCCACACGTCGAGGTCGTCGAGCGCCTCGACCTGCGGCTCCCACATCCAGGACGCCACGGTGCCCCCGTGCAGCAGGACGACGGAGACGGAGCCGGTGCCCGGCGCGCCCGGGCGGCTCGCCGGGTGGTGCACGACGGCGTCCGGGAGGCTCACGGGAGCACCTCACGCTCGGTCTCGTCGAGCCACGCGAGCTCGGTCCGGGCGTGCGCGAGACCGTGGCGCAGCGTCGCGAGCCGGAGGGCGAGGCCGCGCGTGCCGCGGACGCGGTCCGCGTAGGGGCCGCCGTCCGCGAGGACCGCCTCGACCCGCTCCTCCTCGGCGGTGAGCGTCGCGACCGTCTCCTCGGCCAGCGCGCGCCGGGACGCGAGCAGCGCCGCGACGCCCTCGTCGTCGAGCTGGTCGGCGAAGAACAGCCGCCCGAGGAAAGGCTCGCGCGAGTCCTCGTGCGGGAGCGGCGAGGCGAGCCAGTCGCGCAGCGCCGCGCGGCCGGAGTCCGTGATCGTGTGGACCTTGCGGTCCGGGTAGCTCTCCTGGGGCACCACCTCCACCTCGGCGAGCCCGGCGTCCACGATCGCGGCGAGGGTGCGGTAGAGCTGCGAGCGGTCGGCCGCCCAGAAGTGGCGGACCGAGGAGTCGAACGCGCGCTTGAGGTCGTAGCCCGTCATGGGCCGCACCGTGAGGAGCCCGAGCACGAGGTATCGAAGGACCATGCGACTAGTGGACCATGCACCTAGTCCAGCGTCAACACCTCGGGGGACGACGAGAGCCCGCCGACGGACGATCCGTCGACGGGCCCCGGCCGGGTCGCTGCGGTCAGTTCCAGAAGACCGCGACGAGGATGTTGACGAGGGTCAGGCCACCGATGGCGTGCTTGACGCCCGGCGCCACGGCGCCGTCGGCCGCCTTGGCCCCCTGGCGCTTGGCGACGAACGCCAGGACGGCGATGACCAGGGCGATGACCAGCTTGACGCCGATCTTGGCCATGTCGGGGCCACCGTCACCCCAGACGGACGCCTCGCCGATCCCGACCATGGCGATCCCCGCGACGAGCGCGGTGAGCGCGCCGTGGAAGACGCCCTTGTACAGGCCCGGCGAACGCAGGGACGCGAGGTAGCCGCCGAGGACGATGGCCCACCCGATGAAGTGCAGCGCGACGAAGACGTTGTAGAGGAACTCCATGACCCCATCCTATTTGCTGACGCTCCTGTCGTGAAACTTTGCACAAGGTGACCCGTCGCGTCGGCCGCCGCTCGCTCGACAGCCGGCGAGGGGCCGGGTCGCTCGACAAACTGGACCCATCCAGTCTAGTATTTCAGGTTTCCCACCATGCGGACGAGGGGTGTCCACCGCGCTGGACCGCGGCTATCGTTCTGCGCATGACCACGGCAGCCCGCACCCTCCTCGTGACCTCGCGTCACGGGATGCCGGCGTGCGCGCACACGTGTCTCAGCTGTTGTCGCTGAACCGCGCCCGACTCAGCGCGAGCCCGCACGCTCGCCTCTCTCCCCGGAGAAACCCTGAGAACCGGCGCGCGCCGTCGGTCCTCAGCCACTCGCACCCTCGCTGAGCGCTCGCCGTCGCGCGTCCCCGCCCCCGAACGAGGACACGAGGAACCCCGATGACGCAGGCCACGACTGCGCCGGAGACCACCGAGGACGCCGCCGCGCGACCTGGTCGTCCCGCCGGCGAGCGCGCCGCCCGGCCGGCGCGCGCCGCCCGCCCGAACGGGCAGTGGAAGGTGGACGGCACCGAGCCGCTCAACGCCAACGAGGAGCTCAAGCGCGCGGGCAACGGCCTCGACGTGCGCGAGCGCATCGAGACGATCTACGCCCGCGAGGGCTTCGACTCCATCCCCGGCGACGACCTGCACGGCCGCTTCCGGTGGTGGGGCCTCTACACCCAGCGCAAGCCCGGGATCGACGGGGGCAAGACGGCGACGCTCGAGCCGCACGAGCTCGAGGACAGGTACTTCATGCTCCGCGTCCGCTCGGACGGCCAGGAGCTCGACGTCCGCGCGCTGCGCGTCCTCGGCGGCATCTCGCGCGACTTCGCGCGGGGGTCGGCCGACATCACCGACCGGCAGAACATCCAGTACCACTGGATCGAGATCGAGTCCGTCCCCGAGATCTGGGACCGCCTCGCGACCGTCGGCCTCGAGACGACGACGGCCTGCGGCGACACCCCGCGCGGCTTCCTCGGCAGCCCGGTCGCCGGCATCGCGGCGGACGAGATCATCGACCCGACTCCCGTGATCCTCGAGATCAAGCGCCGGTACATCGGCGACCCCGAGCTCGCGAACCTCCCGCGCAAGTTCAAGACCGCGATCACCGGGCACCCCAGCCTCGACGTCGTGCACGAGATCAACGACGTGTCGCTCGTCGGCGTCGTGCACCCCGAGCTCGGCCCCGGCTACGACCTCTGGGTCGGCGGCGCGCTCTCGACGACCCCGCGCCTCGGCGAGCGCCTGGGCGCCTTCGTCACCGAGGAGCAGGCGGCCGACGTGTGGCACGGCGTCGTGCGGATCTTCCGCGACTACGGCTACCGCCGGCTGCGCAACAAGGCGCGCCTGAAGTTCCTCCTCGCCGACTGGGGCACGGAGAAGTTCCGCGAGGTGCTCGAGAGCGAGTACCTGGGGTACCGCCTCGCCGACGGCCCCGCGCCCGCGCCGGCGACCGGTCCGGGCGACCACGTGGGCGTGCACCTCCAGAAGGACGGGGACTACTACGTCGGGGCCGCCCCCGTCGTGGGGCGCGTGGGCGGCAGCACGCTCACGGGTCTCGCGGACCTGGTGGAGAAGGTCGGCGCCCGGTCGGTGCGCCTCACGGCGCACCAGAAGCTGGTCGTCCTGGGGGTCCCGCCCGAGGGCGTGGACGAGCTCGTCGCGGGCCTCGAGCCGCTCGGGCTCACCGCCCGGCCGAGCCCGTTCCGCCGCTCGACCATCGCGTGCACGGGCATCGAGTTCTGCAAGCTCGCGATCGTCGACACCAAGGACACGGCCGCGCGCGTCATCGGCGAGCTCGAGGAGCGCCTCGCGGACGTCCCGTCGCTGGTCGAGCGGCCGCTCGACCTCAACATCAACGGCTGCCCCAACTCGTGCGCGCGCATCCAGACGGCGGACATCGGCCTGAAGGGCCAGATCATCACCGTCGACGGCGAGCAGATGCCCGGGTACCAGGTGCACCTCGGCGGCGGCCTCGTCGGCACGGGGCGCGACGAGGGCGGGCTCGGGCGCACGGTGCGCGGTCTCAAGGTGCCCGCGACGCAGATCGCCGACTACGTCGAGCGCGTCGTGCGCCGCTACGAGGCGGACAAGGACGGCGCCGAGACGTTCGCCGAGTGGGCGCACCGGGCCGACGAGGAGGCGCTCCAGTGAGCGGGGACCAGGACGTGACCACGACGACGGCCGGCACCTCGCCGTCGGGCGCTCCCGACCCACTGGCCGCGCTGCGCGCCGCGGCGCAGGCCAGGGCCGAGCAGCGCGAGAGCGCGAAGGCCGCGCACCACGCGGAGCGCGCGCGGCACGGCCGGCCGAAGCGGTCGCTCGACGAGCTGCGCGAGATCGCGCGGCGCGGCGCGGCGCTGCTGCACGGCGCGGGCACGCCCGGCGTCGAGGGCGCCACGCGCCCCGAGGCGACCGCGGAGGAGGTCATCGCCTGGGCTGCGCGCGAGTTCGGGACGTCCGTCGCGGTGGCGTGCTCCATGGCCGACGCCGTGCTCCCCCACGTCGTGGCGGCGCAGATCCCCTGGGTCGACGTGCTGTTCCTCGACACGGGGTACCACTTCGCCGAGACGGTCGGCACGCGGGACGCCGTCGAGCAGCAGATGGACGTGACGATCGTCGACGTCCGGCCCGAGCTCACGGTCGCCCAGCAGGACGCCGCGCACGGCAAGGACCTGTTCTCGCGCGACCCCGGCCTGTGCTGCCAGATGCGCAAGGTCGAGCCCCTGCACCGCACGCTCGCGGGCTACGAGGTGTGGGTCACGGGGGTGCGCCGTGACGAGGCGCCGACCCGGACGGGCACGCCCCTCGTCACGTTCGACGAGAAGAACGGGCTCGTGAAGATCAACCCGCTCGCGGCCTGGTCGTTCGACGACCTGCTCGCGTACGCCGCGCGGCACCAGGTGATCCTCAACCCCCTGCTGAACGACGGCTACCCGTCGATCGGCTGCCAGCCGTGCACCCGGCGCGTCGCGCCGGGCGAGGACCCGAGGGCCGGCCGCTGGGCGGGGCTCGACAAGACAGAGTGCGGACTCCACGTATGAGGACGGGCATGACGACCATCGACCTGACGACCGACGCACCGGGCTCCCCCGCCGGTGCTCCCGCCGGCGCCCGCGCGGACGCGCCGGTCCCCGGCTCGGCGCTGCCCGGCGGGCGCCGTCTCGCGCAGCTCGACGCGCTCGAGAGCGAGGGCATCCACATCGTCCGCGAGGTGGTGGCCGAGTTCGAGCGCCCCGTGCTGCTGTTCAGCGGCGGCAAGGACTCCGTGGTGATGCTGCACCTCGCGGTCAAGGCGTTCGCGCCCGGCCCCGTGCCGTTCCCGGTGCTGCACGTGGACACGGGCCACAACTTCCCCGAGGTGCTCGCCTACCGCGACGCGACGGCGGCCCGCCTGGGCCTGCGGCTCGAGGTCGCGAGCGTCCAGGACTACCTCGACGACGGCCGCCTGCGCGAGCGCGCGGACGGGACGCGCAACCCCCTGCAGACGCAGCCGCTGCTCGACGCGATCTCGGGGCACAAGTTCGACGCCGTGTTCGGCGGCGGCCGGCGCGACGAGGAGAAGGCGCGCGCCAAGGAGCGCGTGTTCTCGCTGCGCGACGAGTTCGGACAGTGGGACCCGCGCAACCAGCGCCCGGAGCTGTGGAACCTCTACAACGGGCGCCACCGGCCCGGCGAGCACGTCCGCGTGTTCCCGCTGTCGAACTGGACCGAGCTCGACGTGTGGCGCTACATCGCACGCGAGCGCATCGAGCTCCCCGAGCTCTACTACGCACACGAGCGCGAGGTGTTCGACCGCGACGGGATGCTGCTCGCCGTCGGGCCGTACTCGGAGCCCCGCACGGACGCCGAGGCCGCGTCGCGGCGGACCGAGACGGTGCGCTACCGGACCGTCGGCGACATGTCGTGCACCGGCGCCGTGCGGTCGGACGCGACGGGCGTCGAGGACGTCATCGCCGAGGTCGCCGCGACGCGCATCACCGAGCGCGGCGCGACCCGCGCCGACGACCGCCTCTCCGAGGCCGCCATGGAGGACCGCAAGAAGGAGGGGTACTTCTGATGGGCACCCAGACCAGCACCGGCGCCGTCACCGAGGGCACGACCGTCCCGCTCGACGACGCGCGCCGCGGCACGCTGCTGCGCCTCGCGACGGCGGGCTCCGTCGACGACGGCAAGTCCACGCTCGTGGGCCGCCTCCTCTTCGACTCGAAGTCCGTGCTCGCGGACCAGCTCGACGCCGTCGAGCGCGTCTCGCGCGACCGCGGCCTCGAGTCGGCCGACCTCGCGCTCCTCACGGACGGACTGCGCGCCGAGCGCGAGCAGGGCATCACGATCGACGTGGCGTACCGGTACTTCGCGACCGCGCGCCGGTCGTTCATCCTCGCCGACTGCCCCGGGCACGTGCAGTACACGCGCAACACCGTCACGGGAGCGTCGACGGCGGACGTCGTCGTGCTGCTCATCGACGCGCGCAAGGGCCTGCTCGAGCAGACGCGCCGCCACCTCGCGGTCGCGAGCCTCCTGCGCGTGCCGCACGTCGTCGTCGCGGTCAACAAGATCGACCTCGTCGACTACAGCGAGGCCCGGTACGAGGAGCTCGCGGCGGACATCCGCGCGGCCGCGACCTCGCTCGGCGTCGGCGACGTGCACACCATCCCGGTGTCCGCGCTCGTGGGCGACAACGTGGTGGACCGCGCGAGCGCGAACACGCCCTGGTACGACGGCCCGAGCCTGCTCGAGCTGCTCGAGGAGCTCCCGACGGGCGACGACCCGGAGACCGAGGCGTTCCGCTTCCCCGTCCAGGTGGTCATCCGCCCGCAGGCGGCGGCCGACGAGCGCTACCGCGACTACCGCGGGTACGCCGGGCAGGTGGCGTCGGGCGTCGTGACGGTCGGGGACGAGGTCGTCGTGCTGCCGTCCGGTCGCCGCACGACCGTCGTCGGGATCGACACGGCCGACTCGCTCGCGTCCGGCGAGGTGCTCACGGAGGCGTTCGCGCCGCAGTCCGTGACGATCCGCCTCGCCGACGACGTGGACGTCGCGCGCGGCGACCTCATCGCCTCCGCCGCGGAGGCCCCCGAGGTCACGCAGGACGTCGAGGGCACCGTCGCGTGGCTCAGCGACCGCCCGCTCCTGCCCGGCGCGCGCGTGCTGCTCAAGCACACGACCCGCACGGTGCAGGCGGTGGTGCGCGACGTCGTCGGGCGGCTCGACCTCGACACCGCCGAGCTCGACCCGGCCGAGCGCCTCGACCTCAACGACATCGGCCGCGTGACCCTGCGGCTCGCGTCGCCCGTCGCGGCCGAGGAGTACGTCGTGGCCCGCCGCACGGGCGCGTTCCTGCTCGTCGACGCCCAGGACGGCGGCACGCTCGCCGCCGGCATGGTCGGCGACGCGCTCGCCGCCGCCCGGCGTCCGGCGTCCCGGCCCGGCTCGTACGCGATCTAGGCTGGACGCCGTGACCGCACCCGAGCACGAGACGTACCCCCTGGGCCTGCGTCTCGACGGTCGCCGGGCCGTCGTCGTCGGCGGCGGCCCCGTCGCGGCGCGCCGCACGCGGGGGCTCCTCGACGCGGGCGCCGTCGTGACCGTCGTCGCGCCGTTCGTCTGCGAGGACCTCGCGGAGCTGCTCGCGGTGCACGGCCCCGCCGGCGACGCGCACGGGCACGTCGCCCTGCCCGCGGACCACGGTGCGCGGCTGTCGTGGGTGCGGCGCGACTACCTCACCGGGGACCTCGACGGCGCGTGGCTCGTCCACACCGCGACCGGCGACCCGGGCGTGGACTCCCAGGTCGCCGCCGACGCCGAGGCCGACCGGGTCTTCTGCGTCGCCGCGGGCGACGCGGACCTCGCGACCGCGTGGGTGCCCGCCGTGGCACGCACGCGCGTCCCGGGCGGCGCGTCCCGCGGCGCCCCGGCCGCGGAGGTCACGGTGTCCGTCAACGCGGGCCGGGACCCGCGCCGCGCCCAGCGCGTCCGCGACGCCGTCGCGGCGCTGCTCGAGACGGGAGAGCTCCCGCTCCGTGCGGTCCGCCCGGCGGGCACGCGCCCCACGGCCGACGACGACGCCCCCCGCGCCGGGGCCGTCTCGGAGCCGCTCGTGCGGCCGGTGGGGACGGTCGCGCTCGTCGGGGGCGGCCCCGGCGACGCCGGGCTGATCTCGGTGCGGGGACGCCGCCTCCTGGCGGAGGCGGACGTCGTCGTGGTCGACCGGCTCGGGCCGCGCGGCCTGCTCGCCGAGCTCGGCGACGACGTCGAGGTCGTGGACGTCGGCAAGACGCCGGGCCACCACCCGGTGCCGCAGGCGGAGATCAACCGGATCCTCGTGCACCACGCGCTCGTCGGGCGGCGGGTCGTGCGGCTCAAGGGCGGCGACCCCTACGTGTTCGGGCGCGGCGGCGAGGAGGCCGAGGCGTGCCGCGAGCACGGCATCCCGGTCGAGGTCGTCCCGGGCGTGACGAGCGCCGTCTCCGTGCCCGCCGCGGCGGGCATCCCCGTCACGCACCGCGGCCTGTCGCGCGGGTTCACCGTGCTCACCGGGCACGAGGACGTCGGCAAGGTCCCCGCCGCGACCGACCACACGGTCGTCCTGCTCATGGGCGTCTCTCGCCTCGCGGAGACGGCCGCCGCGCTCGTGGCGCAGGGCCGTCCGCCCGAGACGCCGGTCGCGGTCGTGGAGGACGGCTACGGCCCGCGCCAGCGCACGACCGTCGGCACCCTCGCGACCATCGCCGACCGCGCGCGCGAGGCGGGCGTCCGCCCGCCGGCCGTGACCGTCGTCGGCGACGTGGTGACCCTCTCCCCCGCCTGGCCCGCCGACGCCCCCGGCGACGGCCACGGCGCGCGTCGCCGCTCCGGGTAGCCGCTGACTCAGCCTCCCGGTCGCGCCGGGTCGTCGTGCGGGACCAGCACCCGCACGCCCGGGCGGTCGAGCACGGTCGTCGTCGCCTCGTCGAGAGCCCGCCACGTCTCGTCGCTGAACCCGTCGCCGGTCGTCCGCACGAGGACGGCGGACGTCCCCGAGGTCAGGTAGCGCAGCGCCTCGGCCTGCCAGGCGAGGTTCCGACGGCGCGGGACGGCCTCCCCGTCGGCGTCGCGCGCGCCGAGGTCGTAGGTGTACCCCGAGAGGTCCACCGGGAGCTCGCAGCCGCGCTCCAGGTCGCGGCTCAGCACGTCGAGGACGGCCAGCATCCCGGGGGAGTCGGCGCGCACGCAGCCGTCGTCCGGGAGCCGGGCCGCGACCTCGGCCGTCGGGAGGGGCACGAAGCGGGGCGCGGTCAGCACGGCCGCCACCAGGAGGGCTCCCGCCCCGGCGCTCAGGACCGTCCCCGCCACGACCCGGCCCGGGCGCGGCAGGAGCGAGCACGCCGCTGCCAGGACGAGGACCAGGGCGGGCGCCGGGAAGGCGGCGTACTGCGCGTACGCGGACGGCGCGGCCAGCAGCACGCCGACCTGCGCCACGAGCAGCACGACCCAGAGCCGTCCCCGCCGCCCGGCCCAGGCGACGACCGCCGCGACGGTCAGCAGCACCAGCACGGTCCAGACGGCCGCGACCTGGGCCCGGGGCGACACGAGCTCCTCGAGACCTCCCGTCCCCGTGATCCACACGAGCCGCTGCTCGAGGTCTTTCGGCTCCCGCGGCCGGCCGAGCTGGGAGAGCACCACCATGCGGACCATGTCCGGGCCCGCAGCGAGGAGGAACGGCAGCAGCACGGTCGCCAGCGCGACGACGGCGCCCGCGGCGGCGCGGGCGGCGGTGCGCCACCCGGCGACGGCCAGGAGCCAGAGGAGCACGACGGCCAGCGGCACGACGCCCCAGATCTTGACCGTCGCGCCGAGCCCGAGGACGGCGCCGCCCGCCCACGCCCAGAGACGCCCGCTGCCGGTGCCCTCCCGGCGTGCGTCGAGGCCCCGGAGCAGCAGCACGACCCCGCCGAGCAGGCACAGGGAGCCCAGGGGCTCGAGCAGCGTGAGGCGCTCGGCCCACGCCGCGGCGTAGGACACCGCGTACAGGACGCCGCCCACGACCGCGGCCGTCGCGCCCCACCGGCGCGCGACGCGCGTCACGAGCACGGCGTTGGCCGCGCCGACGAGCATGAGGCCGACGCGCGCGGCGACCAGGGCGTGGTCGTCGCTCGTCCATGCGGTGAGCCCCGCGAAGGGCGTCAGGGCGAGCATCGAGCCGGGCGGGTGCAGCAACAGGAAGTCCCGGTAGGGCAGGCGGCCGTGCACGAACGCCACCGCCGCCGAGAAGTACACGCCGTCGTCGTACCCGCGGTACGCACCGACCCCGGCCGAGCCGCCGACGAGGTGCCACCGCACCGCGAACGCCAGCACCGCCACGACGGCGGCCACGATCCACCCCCACCGAGCGGCAGCGGGCTCGCGGCGCGGGGCACGGGCTGCCATGCTCACACCCGCCAGTGTGCGTCAGGCCCGGGGCGGGCGCGCGACACGGGGCGGTGCCGCTAGAGGAGGCGGCGCTGGGCCGCCCAGCGGGTGAGCTCGTGGCGGGAGGACAGCTGGAGCTTGCGCAGGACCGCGGAGACGTGGGTCTCGACCGTCTTGATCGAGATGAACAGCTCGGACGCGACCTCGCGGTAGGTGTACCCGCGCGCGATGAGGCGCATGACCTCCTGCTCGCGCGCGGACAGCCGGTCCAGCTCGTCGTCGCGCACCGCGACGTCGCCCGCCCCCGTGCCGAACGCGTCGAGCACGAAGCCCGCGAGGCGCGGCGAGAACACCGCGTCGCCGCCCGCGACCTGCCCGACGGCGGCCGACAGGTCCGGCCCGGAGATCGCCTTCGTCACGTAGCCGCGCGCACCGGCGCGGATGACCGCGACGACGTCCTCCGCGGCGTCGGACACCGACAGCGCGAGGAACCGCACGTCGCCGAGCACGTCGGCGCAGCGCTGGACGACCTCCGCGCCGCCGCCCCCGCTGCCGCCCGGCAGGTGCACGTCGAGGAGCACGACCGGGGGGCGCAGCTCGTGCACGCGCGCGACGGCGGACTCGACGTCGTCCGCCTCCCCCACCACGGTGACGAGGGCGGGGTCGAGGCTCGCGCGCACTCCCGCCCGGAACATGTGGTGGTCGTCGACGAGCACCACCGGGACGGGGCCGGTCGAGGGGCCGCCGGCGGCCGGCGTGCTGGGGATGGTCGTCACGGGGTCTCCTGGTTCGACGGTGCGCTCGACGGCGGGCGGGCGGGCTCGGGCTCGGCCGTCAGGGCGCGCGGCACGCGCAACCGTACCTCCGTGCCCCATCCCGGCCTGCTGATGATCTCGGCCTTCCCGCCGCGGCGCTGGACCCGGCCGAGGATCGACTCCCGGACGCCGAACCGGTCGGGCGCGACGTCCTCCATGTCGAAGCCGTCGCCGCGGTCGCGCACGAAGACCTCGACGGCCGCGTCGCTGACCTCCAGGTAGACCGAGTAGGGCGGACCGCCGTGCGCGACGGCGTTGACGAGCGCCTCGCGGGTCGCCTGCAGCAGCGCCGCGGTCTCCTGGGTGGGCGTGCAGTCGCCCACCACGACGACGTCGACCACGACCGGCCCGGGGTCAGTCTCGCCGGTCGAGCCGCCGGCCGCCCCGACGGGCGCGCCGATGGGTTCCGCACGACGGCCCACGCGCCCGTCCTCGACCTCCGCGACGAGCCCGCGCAGCTCGGCGGCGAGCGACGTCCCGGGCGAGGGGCGGTCGTCGTACAGCCACTCGCGCAGCTCGCGCTCCTGGGCGCGCGCGAGGCGCGCGACGGTGTCGGCGTCGGACGACCGGGCGCGGATGAGGGCGAGCGTCTGCAGCACCGAGTCGTGCAGGTGCGCCGCGATGTCGGCGCGCTCGGCCTCGCGGGCGCGCGCCGCGCGCTCGTCGCCGAGCTCGCGCACGAGCTTGAGCCACCACGGGGCGAGCACGATCGCGACGCCGGCGAGCACTGCGACCGCCGCGACCGCCGCGCGGACGATCTGGGTGGGCCGCGCGTCCTGCCCCACGAGGAGGACGATGCCCACGAGGACGAGCACGACGCCGCCCGCGATGCGGAGGACCCCGGCGGGCGTGCGCCCGCCGGCCCGGGTGAGCAGCCGGCCGCGCTCGACGGCGTCGAGCTGGCTCCACGCGAGCGCCGCGCCCGCGAGCGCGATGAGGACCGGGATCACCCACGACACCTCGACGTCGACGCCCGTGCGCAGCGCCACGAGCAGCGCGGCACCGCCCAGCAGGACGACGCCGATCGCGACGTCGCGCACGGGCAGGCGGCGCACGCTGCCCTGGAGCCGGGGGGCGAGCCGCGACAGCGACGCCGGGCGCTGCTCGTCCCGTGCCGCGGCCGGGTCGCCGGACGGGACCGTGAGCCACCAGAACACGTAGAGCGCGACGCCCGCGCCGCCCGCAAGCCCGAGGAGCGCCATCACGAGGCGCACCACCCCGACGCTCACGCCCAGGTGGGCCGCGAGCCCGGCGCACACGCCCGCGACCCACCGGCCGCGCTCGGGGCGGCGCAGCGGCAGGCCGCGGGGTCGGGAACCGGGCCCGGCACCGGTGGGTGCACCGGGCCGCGGGCCGGGGCGGGCAGGAGTCGTCACCCCCCGATCGTCACACGTCGCGGGCGCCCGGAGCGTCCCCGGACGGGGAAACCAGGGTCGGTCCGCGGCCGGTTCAGGGTCGGGTCAGGGTGGCACCCGATACCGGCGGGCCGGCTCCCGGGCCAGCATGGTGGCCATGAGCACTCCCGACCTTCCCGGACCCGGCGCCCAGCCCGGGCCCTCCGGCGGCGCCGCCGACGCGTCCGGCGCGCAGCCCGGCACCGTCCCTCCCGGGCCGAGCGGACCCGACCCCGCGTGGGCCGGGCCCGCCGGCCCGTCCGACCCCGGCCAGGGCCCTCCGCAGGGCACCCCCCAGGGCCCTCCGCAGGGCCCTGGCGGGACCCGCCCGAACGGCACCGACGGCTTCTTCGACGCCGTCCGCCGCGTGGGCATCTTCCGCTCGGACGACCGGTGGATCGGCGGCGTCGCGTCCGGCGTCGCCGAGCGGTTCGGGATCGACCCGCTCATCGTGCGCGGGCTCCTCTTCGTGACGTTCTTCCTGTCGGGCGCCGGGCTCGTCCTCTACGGCGCGGCCTGGGCCCTGCTGCCGGAGCGTCGGGACGGGCGCATCCACCTCCAGGAGGCGTTCCGCGGCAACGTGGACGTCGCGCTGCTCGGCGCGGCCGCGTTCGTCGTCGTCGGGTTCTCCTGGGGCGGCGGCTGGTGGTCGTGGTGGGACGCGCTCCACCTCGGGTGGCTGACCGGCCTGTTCTGGGTCGCGGCATTCGTCACCGTGGCGGTCGTCGTGGTCTCCGCGCTCACCCAGCGCGGCCCCCGGGGGCCCCAGGGCGCACCGCCGCAGGCGCCGCCGTGGCCCGGTGGCCCCGGCGCACCCGGCCACGGCCCAGGTGGACCGGGCTACGGTCCGGGCGGGCCGGCCTACGGTCCGGGCGGGCCGGGCTACGGTCTGGGCGCTGCCGGTGGCGACCCCGCGCCGGCCGACGCCCCGTGGGGCTCCCCCGGGACGCCGTCGGGCACCGCGCCGTCGGGTCCGCAGGACCGGACGACATGGTCCGCCGAGGCGAGCCCGTACGCCTCGACCGCGCCCGGCGTCACCGCGCCCCTCCCCCCGTACGCCCCGGGCGCACCGCTCGGCGCGACCGCGGCACCGCAGCGGGCCCACCAGGGACCGCGGAACCCGTCCGCGCAGCAGCCCCCGAGGCCTCCGCGCGCCCCCCAGCCGCCGAAGCCCCCGCGGCCTCGCGGACCCGGCGCGACCACGACGGGGGTCGTGGTCGGGCTGAGCCTCCTGCTCGGTGCGTTCCTGCTCGTCGTCGACCGGCAGGGCGAGCTGCCCTGGCCCGTGTTCCTCACCTGGGCGGGCCTGTCCGGGATCCTCGCGGGCCTGGCGATCGTCGTGAGCGGCCTGCGCGGGCGCACCAGCGGCGGCCTCGGCTGGCTCGCGGTGCTCCTGCTGGTCGTCGCGCTCCCCGCGTCCGCGTGGCGGTCCGCCCCGTTCACGTTCTTCCTCGACGACTCCGTGCGGACCGTCACGGACGGCACGCACCGCGTGACCGACCCGGACGTCGCCGAGGAGGGCTTCGGCGTGACCTTCGGCGACCCGACGATCGACCTCTCCGGGCTGGACCTGTCCGACGCGTCCGGCGCATCCCCCGTGGAGGTCCCGATCCAGCTCGGCGCCGGGGACGCGACCGTCGTCGTGCCCGACGGCGTCCCCGTCCGCGCCCAGGTCCAGGTGCTCGCCGGGAACGCCCGCTGGCACGTCGACGGCGACCGGCAGGAGATCGGCGGCGTCAGTACGCAGCCGGTCACGTTCGACAACGACGAGGTCCAGTCCGGCGACGACCCGCTGCTCGTGCTGCGGGTCGAGGTCGGTGCCGGCCAGATCACGATCGAGGAGGACTGATGAACGACTCCGGACGCCGCGACGACGAGACGCGGCCGCTCGGCGACGAGCTGTTCGACACCCCGCAGGCCGGGTCCCCGGAGGCGGACGCCCACCCGACGGTCCCGCTGACCACCGAGCCTCCGGCCACGGAGCCGCTCGGGTCGCCGCGACCCGCGGTCCACCCCACGGAGCCGCTGCCCACCACGCAGGCACGGGACGGGGAGACCTCCGTCCTGGACGTGGGCGTGCCCGCGCACACGGGTGCTGCTCCGGACGGCCCGACGACGTCCGGCCAGGCCGCCGGTGCCGTGCCACCGGTCGGGCCGTCCGCCTCGGCGACGCCCTCGGCGCCCTCGGCGCCCGCGTCGCCCGTCGCGCCCGCCGGACCCCCGTCGCCCGGACGGCGCGGACCGCGCGTCTCCACGATCGTGTGGGGATTCGTCCTCGTCGCGTTCGGCGTCGTCGTCCTCGCCGCCGCCCTCGGTGCGCGGGTCGACCTCGGGCTGGCCACGATCGTCGTGCTCGCCGCGGCGGGCCTCACGCTCGTGGTCGGGTCGATCGTCTCGGGGGCTCGGCGCCGGCGCGGCTGAGCCCGGACCCGTCGCGCGCGGACCCGGCGACCAGGGACGCACCCGGGCGGGAGACACCGAGGGGCCGTGGCACGTGTGCCACGGCCCCTCGCCGTGTCCGAGCGACGCCGCCCCGCACGCTCTCCCCGGTGCGACCCGGTGGGAACGGGTCCTCGGCGTCCGGACGGACGGCCGGGACGATCAGGGGGTGGGCTCGTCACCCCGGCGCTCGGGCGAGGTGCCCGTGGGTCCGGTCGCGGGCGGCGTCGTGTCCGGTGAGGCGGCGGGCGACGCGCCGGGGGCGGACGGCGTCCCCGTGCCCGGTGCGCCGGTCGGCTCGACCGGGGTCGCGGCCGCGCGGGCCTCGGCGCCGGGCGTCGAGAGCGCGGACGTGCGGCCCGGCGCCTCGACGGGACGAGTCGGCTCCGGACGGACGGGCGGGGCGGTCGGCGCGGGCTCCGCGTGCGCGGGGGCGGCGTGGCGTCCCGCGTCCGACAGGTCGCCCGACGACGTGTACGCCCCCGGCGTCTCGACCGCGACGCTGGGGCCGCCCGCGAGCCGCCGGAGCGCGATCCCGACGAGGATGAACAGGATGCCGAGCCCCATGACGAGCAGGCACACCCCGAACGCGACGACGGACGTGAAGAGCGACGCCCGGAGGAACGACGCCGTCATGACCGTCTGCCGCGTGGGGTCGTCCTGGTCGAGCTCGGCGTACGTCTGGCCGCCGCTCGCCTCGAGCGCGTGCTTGTTGATGACCTCGGCCTGCGCGTACGCGGTGAGCGGCCCGTTGACGTGGCGGCCCGCCAGGAACGACGCGTCGTCCGAGACGGTGATCTCCTCGGCGGACAGCTGGTTCGCCACCACGATCCAGGTGCCGATGCCCGCGAGGAGGAGGACGATGCCGGCGATGATCGACACGAGGCCGATGCCTCGGGCCCCCTTGGCCGGCGTGACGGTGACGGTGCTCGACATGGCGCGTTCTCCCCTTCGTCAGGACCCACCTGCTGCCGCACCGCGGTCCGCGACCCGCGGGCGCGGGTCCGCCGCAGGGCGGTCGAACCACCCATACGGGACCCACGGTAGCGACGACGGCGGTCCCCCGCGCGGCGAACGCGCACCTCAGCGCCGCGCCGGGATGGGAGGATGCCGACCGTGCGCATCACCCACCTGACCGACTGCTACCTCCCCCTGCTCGGCGGGATCGAGACCCAGGTCGCGCGGCTCGCGCAGCAGCAGGCGGCGGTCGGCCACGACGTCGCGGTCGTGTGCACCACGCCGGCGCGCCCCGGCGCGCACGGCGTGTCGACCGAGCGGGACGGCGACGTCACGGTGCACCGGCTCGCGGCGCGCGTGCCGGGCGGCTACCCCGTCCACCCGCGCGCGCCGCACCACGTGGCGCGGATCCTGGGCGCGGACCGGCCCGACGTCGTGCACCTGCACATGGGCGTCCTCACCCCCTCGACGCAGGCGTCGCTGCGCACGGTCGTGCGCGCCGGGCTGCCCGCCGTGCTCACCGTGCACAGCGTGTGGGGCGGGGCCGAGAAGGCGTTCGCCGCGCTCGACCGCGTCACACGCTGGTCGAGCTGGCCCGTCCTGTGGTCGGCGGTGAGCGAGCTGACCGCCGCTCCCCTGCGCCGTATCGTCGGCGACCACGGCGAGGTCGTGGTCCTGCACAACGGCCTCGACCTCGACGCGTGGCGCGTCCCGCGCACCGAGCGCGCCGACCGCATGGAGGGCGCGGCCGTCCACGTCGTCGCCGCGACGCGGTTCGCCCCGCGCAAGCGCGTGCTGCCGTTCCTGGAGGTCGTACGCGACGCCGTCGGGCGCCTCCCCGAGGGGGCGCTCCACGTGACGCTCGCCGGGGACGGACCGGAGCTGGCCGACGCGCGGCGCTTCGTCACGGAGCACGGGCTGGGGTCGGTCGTGTCGCTGCCCGGCCGCCTCGACGCGACCGGGCTCAAGCGCCTCTACGCACGGGCCGACGTGTTCGCCGCGCCCGCCATCGAGGAGGCGTTCGGCATCGCCGCGCTCGAGGGCCAGGCCGCCGGGCTGGCGGTGCTCACCCGCTCGCAGTCGGGCGTCGCGGAGCGCCTCACCGACGGCGTCGACGCGCTCCTCGCGGACGACGACGCCGGGCTCGCCGACGCGCTCGTGCGGCTCGCGACCGAGGACGACCTGCTCGACCGGATCGTCGCGCACAACCGCGACGTGCCGTCGTCGGCGGGCTGGCCGCGCGTCCTCGCCGACATCGAGCGGGCATACGAACGGGCCGCGACGATCGCCGTGGATCGTCGGGCCCGTCCGTCCCGCTAGGGGGTCACTCCCACTCGATGGTGCCCGGGGGCTTGCTCGTCACGTCGAGCACGACGCGGTTGACCTCGGAGACCTCGTTGGTGATGCGCGTCGAGATGACGGACAGCACGTCGTAGGGCAGGCGCGTCCAGTCGGCCGTCATCGCGTCCTCGGACGAGACGGGGCGCAGCACGATCGGGTGGCCGTAGGTGCGGCCGTCGCCCTGGACGCCGACCGAGCGGACGTCGGCGAGCAGCACGACGGGGCACTGCCAGATCTCGTCGTCGAGTCCCGCCTTCGTCAGCTCCTCGCGCGCGATCGCGTCGGCCGCGCGCAGCGTCTCGAGCCGGTCCGCCGTGACCTCGCCGACGATGCGGATGCCGAGGCCGGGACCGGGGAACGGCTGACGGGCGACGATCTCCTCGGGGACGCCGAGCTCGCGGCCGACCGCGCGGACCTCGTCCTTGAACAGCGTCCGCAGCGGCTCGACGAGCGAGAACTGGAGGTCGTCGGGCAGGCCGCCGACGTTGTGGTGGCTCTTGATGTTCGCCGCGCCCTCGCCGCCGCCGGACTCGACGACGTCCGGGTAGAGCGTGCCCTGCACGAGGAACTTCACCTCGGCGCCGTGCTCGCCCGCGTCCTCGACGATCTGGCGCGCGGCGTCCTCGAACACGCGGATGAACTCGCGGCCGATGATCTTGCGCTTGGTCTCCGGGTCGCTGTGCCCGGCGAGCGCGGTGAGGAACCGCTCCTTCTCGTCGCGGATCACGAGGTTGACGCCCGTCGCCGCGACGAAGTCGCGCTCGATCTGCTCGACCTCGCCCGCGCGCATCAGCCCGTGGTCGACGTGCACGCACGTGAGCTGGTCGCCCACCGCGCGCTGCACGAGCGCCGCGGCGACGGCGGAGTCGACGCCGCCCGAGAGCGCGCAGATGACGCGCGCGTCGCCGACCTGGGCGCGGATCGCCGCGACCTGGTCCGCGATGACGTTGCCGGGCGTCCAGTCCGGGGCCAGCCCGGCGCCGTCGTACAGGAAGTGCTCCAGCACGGTCTGGCCGTGCGCGGAGTGCTTGACCTCGGGGTGCCACTGCACGCCGTAGAGGCGACGCTCGCGGTCCTCGAACGCGGCGACCGGCGAGCCCGACGACGTCGCGAGGACCTCGAAGCCCTCGGGCGCGCGGTGCACCGCGTCGCCGTGGCTCATCCACGTGGTCTGGTGCTCCGGCGTGCCGTCGAGCAGGACGCCCGCGGCGCACACCTCGACCTCGGTGCCGCCGTACTCGCGCAGGCCCGTCTGGGCGACCTCGCCGCCGAGCGCCTTGGCCATGGCCTGGAAGCCGTAGCAGATGCCCATGACGGGCACGCCGGCCTCGAACAGCGCCGGGTCGACGAACGGCGCGCCGGTCGCGTACACCGACGACGGCCCGCCGGAGAGGATGATCGCCACCGGGTCCTTCGCGAGCATCTGCTCGACCGTGAAGGTGTGCGGCACGATCTCGGAGTAAACCTTGGCCTCGCGCACGCGGCGCGCGATGAGCTGCGCGTACTGGGCGCCGAAGTCGACGACGAGCACGGGGCGCGGGGTCGCGGCGACCTCGGCGGTGGTGGGGGTGTCGGGAGCGGTGGCGGGTGACGTCACGGCTCCAGGATAGTCGCCGCGCGGCGCGGTCCCGTCCCGCGTCTCAGGCGCCGGTGGGTTCGGCGGCGCGCTCGGCCGCTCGCTCGGCGACCCGCCCGCGCAGCGCCCGGGCGGCGGCCTCCGGGTCTGGCGCCTGCGTGATCGCCCGCACGACGACGACGCGGGTCGCCCCGGCGTCGAGGACCGCGTCCAGCCGCTCCGCGTCGATCCCGCCGATCGCGAACCAGGGCGTCGTGGGCCGGGTCGCGGCGACGTCGCGCAGCAGGTCGAGCCCGACCGCGACGCGCCCCGGCTTCGTCGGCGTCGCCCAGAGGGGGCCTACGCAGAAGTAGTCGACGTCCGGGTCGGCCTCGGCCGCGGCCGCCTGGTCGGCCGAGTGGGTGGACCGGCCGAGCACCGGCGCGGCCCCGAGCAGGGATCGCACCGCGGAGACCGGCAGGTCGCCCTGACCCATGTGGACGACGGGTGCACCGGTGAGCGCCGCCACGTCGGCCCGGTCGTTCACGGCCCACAGGGCGCCGTGCTCCGTCGCGACCCGTGCGACGAGCTCCTGGAGCTCGAGCTCGCGCGCCGCGTCGAGCGTCTTGTCGCGGAGCTGGACGACGTCGACCCCGCCCGCGAGCGCCGCCCGCAGGAAGTCCTCGAGGTCGCCGCGCTCCTCGCGCGCGTCGGAGCACAGGTAGAGGCGTGCGTCGGCGAGCCGGGCCCGCGCGTCGTCCGCAGCCGGCACGGCGCGGTTCGCGGGCGTGGCGAAGGTCTCGGTGCTCACCCGCCGGAGCCTAGCCGCGCCCGCTCCCGCACGCGGGTACTGTGGCCGACAGCACGGGAGCCCCGCACGGGGCTGAGAGGGCGTCGGAGCCGACCGTCGAACCTGATCTGGGTCATGCCAGCGAAGGGAGCGCGCATGCACACCCCTGTCCGTCCCGGGCCCCGCCCGCCGGGAGCCGGCCCTGCCGTGCCCGACGGCGCGCGCGACGTCGTCGTCGTGGGCGGCGGGATCGTGGGGCTCGCCGTGGCGTGGCGCGCCGCGCGCGCCGGTCTGTCGGTCACGGTGCTGGACCCGGCGCCGGGCGACGGCGCGACGCACGCCGCGGCCGGGATGCTCGCCCCCGTCACGGAGGCCGACTTCGGCGAGGACGCGGCACTGCGCCTGCACCTCGCCGCCGCCACGGCGTGGCCGGGGTTCGCCGCCGACCTGCGCGCCGCGACCGGGGCCGACGTCGGTCTGCGGACCGCGGGCACCCTCACGCTCGCCTACGACGCCGACGACCTCGCGCTGCTCCGTCGTGTCCTCGCCCTCCACGCGGAGCACGGCCTCGCCTCGCGCGAGCTCACCGTCGCCGACGCCCGTCGGCGCGAGCCGTATCTCGGCCCGCGGGTCGCGGGCGCCGCCTGGGCGCCGGACGACCACGCGGTCGACCCGCGCGCGGTGCACGCCGCCCTGCTCGGCGGGCTGCGCGGCCTGGTCGGTGGCGGCACCGGAGCGGGCACCGGGCCGGGGACGCTCGCGGGGTCGGGCACCGGATCCGCGGTGGGCGCCGTCGTCGTGCGGGCGTCCGCGACGCGGCTCGCGCTCGGCCGGGCCGGGCGGGTCGTAGGCGTGCACGACGACGCGGGCCGGCTCCACGCGGCGGGTGCGGTCGTCGTCGCGGCGGGCTGGGAGTCCGGGGCGCTCCTCGCGGACGTGCCGGGCGTCGTCGTGCCGACCCGGCCGGTCAAGGGGCAGACGTTGAGGCTCGACGCCGGGCCGGACCTCGCGCTGGAGCACGTGGTGCGCGGGGTCGTGCAGGGGCGACCCGTGTACGTCGTGCCGCGCGACCCGGTCCCGGACGGGCAGGGTCGCGGCGTCGCGGGTCACCGGGAGGTCGTCGTCGGCGCGACCACCGAGGAGAACCCCGACGACCGCCGCGCGACCGCGGGCGGCGTCTTCGCCCTGCTGCGCGACGCGCGCGCCCTGCTGCCCGGGATCGACGAGGCCGCGCTCGTCGACGTGACGCCCCGGGCGCGCCCCGCGACGCCGGACAACCTGCCGCTCGTCGGCCCGACCGCCGTCCCGGGGCTGCACCTCGCGACGGGGCACGGCCGCAACGGCATCCTGCTCGCGCCGCTCACCGCCGACGCGGTGATGGCCGGGCTCACGGGTGCCGCGCTCCCGCCCACCGTCGCGGCCGCCCTCGCCCCTACCCGCACCGACCGCTTCGCCGAACCCGGGGTCGCTCCCCACGGCGGGCCCGACCTGGGGAGCGACCCCGGGTTCGGCACCGTCCGGTCCGCCGCGTTCTCCCTGACGACACCGAGGTGATCTCCGTGACCCGACCTGCTCCGACCGCGCTCGTCAACGGCGAGCCGTACCCGCTCGACGCCCCCGTGCACCTCGAGCAGCTCGTCGCGGCGCTCGTGCCCGCGTACGTCGCCGACGGGACGCCGCAGGGTGTCGCCGTCGCGGTGGACGACGCCGTCGTGCCGCGCGGCTCGTGGGCGACGACCGTCGTCGCGCCGGGTGACCGCATCGAGATCGTGACCGCCGTCCAGGGCGGCTGAGGAGGACCCGTGACCACGACCGACATGTCCCCCGCGCCCGCGCACCGACCGTCGAACGGCGGCGACCCGCTCGTCGTCGCCGGCACGACGATCGGGTCCCGCCTCGTCATGGGCACCGGCGGGGCGGCGAACCTGCTCACGCTCGAGGACGCGCTCGTCGCCTCGGGCACCGCACTGACGACCGTCGCGATGCGCCGCGTCGCCGTGCGCGCCGGTGGCGTGGCCTCCCCCGACGCCGGGATCTGGGCGCTCCTCGCGCGCCTCGGCATCCGGGCGCTGCCCAACACGGCCGGGTGCTTCTCGGTGCGCGAGGCCGTGCTCACCGCGCACCTCGCGCGCGAGGCGTGCGGCACCGAGTGGGTCAAGCTCGAGGTGATCGCCGACGACGTCACGCTCCTGCCCGACCCCGTCGGCCTCGTCGAGGCGGCCGAGCAGCTCGTGCGCGACGGGTTCGTCGTGCTGCCCTACACGAACGACGACCCGATCCTCGCGCGCCGGCTCGAGGACGTCGGGTGCGCCGCCGTCATGCCGCTCGGCGCGCCGATCGGCACCGGCCTCGGCATCCTCAACCCCCGCAACATCGAGGCGATCGCCGCCGCCGCGCGCGTGCCCGTGATCCTCGACGCGGGGATCGGCACGGCGTCCGACGCCGCGCAGGCCATGGAGCTCGGGTGCGCCGGCGTCCTGCTCGCGACCGCCGTCACGCGCGCCGCCGACCCGGTCCGCATGGCGCACGCGATGCGCCTCGCCGTCGAGTCGGGCCGCCTCGCCGCCGGTGCCGGCCGCATTCCCCGCCGCGAGGGCGCCCTCGCGAGCTCGTCCCCCCAGGGCCGCCTCGACCTCGCCCTCTGACGCCGGTCCGCCCGCCAGCGGAACAGGCCGTCCTGGCTCGTCAGCCGACCGGGACCCGCGACGTCCACCTGCTCGGCGGGGGCGGACTAGGTGGCCGGGGTCGTTTCCAGGGCGTCGAGGAGGGCGGGGACGCCGCCGACGACCGAGCGGGCGTCGATCCCGGCGGCGCGCGCGAGGTCGGCGACGCGGGCCGAGCGGCCGCCGACCGCGCACAGGACGAGCACGGGTCGGTCCGTCGGGAGGTCCGCGAGCGCCGCGGCGGGGTCGCCCGTGAGGAACGTGCCGCTCGGCACGAGGGTCGACCCGGGCAGGGGACGCACCCGCGCCTCCCAGTCCTCGCGCACGTCGAGCAGGTACGGGGCCGTGCCGTCGTCGCCCAGCAGGGCCGCCGCGTCGCGCGCGGTGACGTCGCGCTCCCCCGTGACCGGCCGCGCGACCGACGTCGCCGGGGCCAGTCCGCAGAACGCGGCGTAGGCGTCGTCGCCCGGCAGGAGCGCGGTGACGGGGTCGCGGGTCGGGTCGGCGCGCACGGTGAGCTGGCGCCACGAGAGGTCGAGCGCGTCGTAGACGGCGAGGCGGCCGAGCAGCGTCGTGCCGGCGCCGGTGACGAGCTTGATCGCCTCGGTCGCCATGACGGAGCCGACGGTCCCGCACATCGCGCCGAACACGCCGCCGGTCGCGCAGTCGGGCGCGGCGCCGGGCGGCGGCGGGACGGGGAACACGTCGCGGTAGGTGACCCCGCACGCCTCGCCGTCCCCCGGGCCGACGGGAGCCGCGCCGCCCGGGCGCGGGACGTCGTCGGGCAGGGCGAACCGGGGCGCGCCCCAGAAGACGCTGACCTGCCCCTGGAAGCGGTAGATCGAGCCCCAGACCACGGGCAGCCCGAGCACCTCGGCCGCGTCGGAGACGAGGTAGCGCGTGGGGAAGTTGTCGGCGCCGTCGAGCACGACGTCGTAGCCGCGCAGCACGTCGAGCGCGGTGTCCGCGTCGAGGCGGACCGCGTGCTCGACGACGCGCACGTGCGGGTTGACGTCGGCGATGGCGTCGCGCGCGGAGTCGACCTTGCGGCGCCCGACGTCAGGACCGCCGTGGATGACCTGGCGCTGGAGGTTGGAGGTGTCGACGACGTCGTCGTCGACGATGCCGATGGTACCCACGCCCGCGGCGGCCAGGTAGAGCAGGGCGGGGCTGCCGAGGCCGCCCGCGCCGACGACGAGCACGCGCGCGGCGGCGAGACGGCGCTGCCCCTCGGGACCGACGCCGGGCAGCGCGAGGTGGCGCGCGTACCGCTCGAGCTCCGCGGTGGTCAGCTCGGGGCCGGGTGCGACGAGGGGCGCGAGCGGCGTCGTCATGACGCGTACTGCTCCTCCAGGACGGCGAGCTTGGCCTCGGCCTCGGCGTGCACCTTCTTCTCGAGGATGAACGACATGACCGGCACGACGCCCGCGAAGACCATGGTCGCGAGGCGGCCCCAGCCCCACCGCATCTTGGTCCACAGGTCGAGGACCGTCACGAGGTAGACGACGTAGATCCAGCCGTGGGCGAAGGGGATCCACGAGACGTACCGCATGACCCCGTCGACGTCGACGAGCTGGCCGACCCCGTACTTGACGAGCATCTCGACGCACAGGACGAGGAGCATCACACCGGTGATGATCGCGAGGACCCGGTAGCGGGCGAGCGCGCCGCGCGCCTTGCGGATCGCGGTGCGGGCGGCCTCCGTGCTGGGCGTCGCCGCGCCGGCGGGGGCGGGCGTGTCGGTGGGGGTGGCCGGGTCCTGCGTGGTCATGGGAGGGGTCCTCGTTCCGGGCGAGACGGCCGCGGCGGTCCGTGCCGCCGCGGTGGCGTGTGACGCGGTCGCCGCCGTTAATGCGTCGCCGCGTGTCGGACGCCGAACCTAGGGTAGAACACCGTGCGACCCCTCCCCCTCCCCGACCCGGGGACCCCCGACCTGCGCGGACCGACGCGCTACCTGCTCTGGCTGGCCCGTCGTCAGTGGACCGTGCTCACCGTCTCCGTGCTGCTCGGCCTGGCCAACTTCGCGTGCCAGGCGTTCCAGCCGTGCATGCTCGGCCGCGCGCTCGACGAGGGGCTCGCGGAGGGGTTCGGGCCGGAGCTGTGGCGCTGGGCGGGCCTCCTGCTCGCGCTCGGCCTCGGGATCGTCGTCACCGGGGTCACGCAGCACCGGTTCGACATCGCGAACTGGCTGCGCTCCGCGCTCACGACGTCCCAGCTCGTGGGCGACGTCACCGCGCGCTCCGGCGACGCGATCACGGAGGAGCTGCCCACGGGCGAGGTCGTGTCGACCGTGGCGAGCGACGCCATGCGCGTCGGCCAGCTCTTCTCGATGATGGGCCAGTTCCTCGGCGCGCTCGGCGCGTACGTCGTGGTGGCGGTCATCATGCTCTCGACGTCGCTCCAGCTCGGGCTCGTCGTCGTGCTGGGCCTGCCGGTCGTGGCGGCGGTGCTCGCGCTGCTCGTCAAGCCGCTCCAGCAGCGCCAGGCCGCGCAGCGCGAGGCGCAGGGCCGGCTCACGACGCTCGGCGCCGACACCGTCTCCGGCCTGCGGATCCTGCGCGGCATCGGCGGCGAGGGCGTGTTCGTCGGCCGCTACGCGCGCCAGTCGCAGAAGGTGCGCGAGGCGGGGGTCAAGGTCGCGCACACGCAGGCCACGCTCGACGCCCTGCAGGTGCTCCTGCCGGGCCTCCTCGTCGTGCTCGTCGTCTACCTGGGCGCGACGGCGGCCCTGCGCGGCGACATCACGCCCGGGCAGCTCGTCGCGTTCTACGGGTACGCGGCGTTCCTCGGCTGGCCGCTGCAGGTCGCGACGCAGATGCTCAACATCGCGACGCGCGCCCACGTCGCGTCGCGCAAGATCGTGCGCGTCCTCGCGGTCGAGCCCGCCGCAGGCGCGACGCCGGCCACCGCGCCCATGCCGCCCGAGGGCAGCCCCCTCGTCGACGAGACGAGCGGCCTGGTCCTCGAGCCGGGCCGCGTGGTCGCGCTCGTGTCCGCGGACCCCGACGCGTCGGCGGCCGTGGCGACACGCCTGGGCCGGTTCGACGACGCCGCGGAGGCCGCCACGCCCGTGCGGCTCGGCGGGACGCTCCTCGCCGACCTGGACAAGCACGCGCTGCGGCGCCGGGTCGTCGTCGCCGAGGCGACGCCCCAGCTCTTCTCGGGCGCGCTGCGCGACGAGCTCGACCCGCGGGGTGCCGCGACCGAGGCCGACGTGCTCGCCGCCGTCACCGTCGCCGACGCCCACGACGTGCTCGACTCCGTCCCCGACGGCCTCGCGGGCGAGCTGCCCGAGAAGGGTCGCTCGCTGTCGGGCGGGCAGCGCCAGCGCGTCGCGCTCGCGCGCGCCCTGCTCACGGAGCCCGAGGTCCTCGTGCTCGTCGAGCCGACGAGCGCCGTCGACGCCCACACGGAGGCACGGATCGCCGCGCGCCTCGCCGACGCCCGGCGCGGACGCACGACGCTCGTCGTCACCGCCTCGCCGCTCGTGCTCGAGCACGTCGACGAGGTGCTGCTCCTCGAGGGCGGCCGCGTCACCGCGCGCGGCACGCACCGGGACCTCGTCGACCGCGCCCACGCGTCCGGCACCGCGCCGGACGACGACGCGGCCCGCTACCTGCGCGTCGTCGGGCGCTCGCTCGACGAGTCCCCCGTGCTCGCCCACACCGCACCCGAAGGAGGAGAGTCGTGAAGCTCCCCGTCGCCGACGGCCCCGCCGTCCGCGCCGCCGCCGGGCGGCTCTTCGCCCGCCACCGCGGCACGTTCGTGCTCATCGCCGTGCTCCACACCCTCGCCGCCGTCGCCGGGCTCGTCGGGCCCTGGCTGCTCGGCCGGCTCGTCGACGCCGTCACCGAGGGCACGACGTCGTCCTACGTGACGACGGTCGTCGCCGTCGGCGCGGGGGCCGTCGTCGCGCAGGCGGTGCTCCGCCGGTACGCCCAGCGCCTGTCCATGGTGTTCGGCGAGACGGTGTTCGCCGAGCTGCGCGAGGACCTCGTCGAGACGGTGACCTCGCTCCCCCTCTCGACGGTCGAGCGCGCGGGCACGGGCGACCTCGTCGCCCGCACGACCAACGACGTCGACCGCATCCAGCACGCGGTGCGCTTCGGCGTGCCGCAGCTCCTCGTCGCCGTCGTGACGCTCGTGCTCACGGTCGTGGCGTCGGTCGTCGTCGCGCCGCTGGTCGCGATCGCGCTGTTCGTCGGGGTCCCGCTGCTCGTCGTCGTCTCGCGCTGGTACCTCCGGCGCGCGTCGGCGGGCTACCAGCGCGAGGCCGCCGCGTACGCGACGCTCAACGGCACCATCACGGAGAACGTGGAGGGCGCGCGCACGGTCGACGCGCTCTCGCTCACCGAGCGGCGCCAGGCCCGCGTGCGCGCCGACCTCACCGAGGCGTACGAGTCGGAGAAGTACACGCTCGGGCTGCGCACCGTGCTGTTCCCCGGCATCGACCTCGCGATCGCGATCGCGCCCGTCGCGGCGCTCGTGTGGGGCGCGTGGCTGCTCTCGCAGGGCCAGACGACGCTCGGCGCGGTCGCCACGGTGACCACGTACGCGTTCCAGCTCGCGGGGCCGGTGTGGAACCTCATCTTCTGGCTCGACGAGATCCAGGTCGCCGCGGCGTCCTACGCCCGGATCGTCGGCGTCGCGCAGGTCCCCGGCGACCGCACCGCGACGGGCGACGTGCCCGACGGCGACCGGCTCGTCGCGCGCGACGTCGAGTACGCGTACCGCGAGGGCCACCCCGTGCTGCACGGCGTCTCGCTGGACCTCGAGCCGGGCGAGCGGCTCGCCGTCGTCGGTCCGTCCGGCGCGGGCAAGTCGACGCTCGGGCGCATGCTCGCGGGCATCCACCCGCCCACCGCCGGGTCGGTGCGCTCCGGCGGCGTCCGCCTCGTCGACCTGCCGCTGGAGGACCTGCGCCGTCAGGTCGCGCTCGTCACGCAGGAGCACCACGTGTTCGTCGGGACCCTGGCGGACAACCTGCGGCTCGCGAAGGTCGACGCGAGCGACGCCGAGCTCCGCGACGCGCTCGACGCCGTGGACGCGCGCGGCTGGGCGGAGTCCCTGCCCGACGGCCTGGAGACGACCGTCGGGTCGGGCGGGCACGTGCTGACCCCCGCGCAGGCGCAGCAGGTCGCGCTCGCGCGGCTCGTGCTCCTCGACCCGCACACGCTCGTGCTGGACGAGGCGACGTCGCTCCTCGACCCGCGCGCGGCCCGCCACCTCGAACGCTCGCTCGACGCCGTGCTCGCGGGCCGGACCGTCGTCGCGATCGCGCACCGCCTGCACACCGCGCACGACGCCGACCGCGTCGCCGTGGTCGACGACGGCCGCATCAGCGAGATCGGCCCGCACGACGAGCTCGTCGCGGCGGGCGGCGACTACGCCCGTCTCTGGCACTCCTGGCAGCAGGAGTAGCCGCCCGCGAGATCGACCCGGCCGTCTCGAGATCGACCTCCAGAGGGTCGATCTCGGACGCTGGGGTCGATCTCGCGGGTTCGGTTGTCCACAGACCACGGCGTGACGCCCCGCGTCCCGCCCGCGTCGGCCACGCTCGGCACCATGCCGCACGACATCCCGCCGATCGACACCCTGCCCCGGGCCACCCCGGCGCGCGACGCCGCGCCCGTGGAGCCGCCCGCCCGCGACACCCCACCGGGCCGCACGTCGTCGGACGGGCGTGCGGACGTCACCTCTCCCGACGCCGCGCCCCGGCGCCCCGGCGACGACCGCCGGACCGAGCGCCCCGTCCCGCCGACGGCGACCCGCTTCTCGGAGGAGCGGCGCACGGAGCTCGCCCGCCGCACCCGGGACGGGACCCTCGACCGCGTCCGGCGCGGCGTCTACCTCCCGCCGGTCCCTGCCGACGCGAGCCCCGCGCAGCTCCGCCGCGAGCTGGTGCTGCGTCGCGTCAGCGCCGTCGCCGAGCGGCTGTCGAGCGCGTACTGGTTCAGCCACACGAGCGCCGCGCTGCTGCACGGCTGCTGGACCTGGCGGCTGGCCGACGTCGTCCACGTCACCCAGCTCCGCCCGCCCAAGGCGGCGCAGACCCGCGAGCCGGCGCTCCGCCGGCACTGGACCCCGCTCCCGGTCCGTGACCGCACCCTCGTCGCAGGTCTCCCGGTCACGACGCTGGAGCGCACGGTCGTGGACTGCGCCCGCTCCCTGCCGGGAGCGCAGGCTCTGGTCGTCGCCGACTCGGCGCTGCGCGCGGGGGCCGACCCGGCGGTGCTCGGCGCCCTGCTCGCGGAGGCCGCGGGGCGGCGCGGCGTCCGCCGGGCACGCGCCGTCGTCGGGCTCGCGGACGCCCGGTCGGAGTCGCCCGGGGAGTCGGTCGTGCGGTGGGTCGTGCACGACGCCGGGCTGCCGGCTCCCGTGCCCGGGCTCGAGGTCCCGACGTGGCGCGGGAGTCTGTGGGTGGACCTCGGCTGGCCGGAGCACCGGGTCGCGGTGGAGTTCGACGGCGCGGTCAAGTACTCGGGTGGCGGCTTCGGGGACCCGCGGTCGCGCCTGCAGCAGGAGAAGGCGCGGCACGACGCGCTCGTGGAGGCGGGGTGGGTCGTGCTCCGGGTCGTCTGGGCGGACCTGGGCGACCCGACGACGATCGTGCGGCGCGTCGAGCGGGCTCTTCGTCGGTGATGACTCCGCAGAGGTGGAGTCAGGGGTCGAGGCGCGGCGCGAGGTCGACCCGTACGTCCGAGATCGACCCTCAGGAGGTCGACGTCGAGCCGGGCGGGTCGATCTCGGCGGGGTCCGGGAGGCCGGCGATGCCGCCGCCGTCGCCGCGGGTGCGGCGCTTGCCGCCCGCCGCCTCGTCGCGCACCAGGCGGATCCACAGCAGCACGGCGAAGCCGCCGAACACCCACCACTGCAGCGCGTAGAAGAGGTTCTGGAGGTTGAGACCCGTGCCGCCCTCGATCGTCGGGCGCGGGAGCTGCGCCGGGCCGCCCTCGGCCGCCGAGGGCTGCTCGGGGTCGGAGGTGAGGAGCACGAGGTACCCCGAGTACATCGGTCCGCCCCACTCGTTGACGAGCGCCCCGGTCGAGATGGCGTCCGTGAGCCCCGGGGCGGAGCCGCCCTGGCCGGCGGCCTCCGAGGCCTGCAGGTAGCCCGTGAGCCGCACGACGCCGTCCGGCGGGTCGAGCGCGGCACTCTCCTCGGGCGTCTCGACCCAGCCGCGGACCACGGGCAGCACGGGAGCGCCCGAGAGGTCGGCCCACGACGCGCCCTGCGTCCCGTCGTCGGTCACGTGCAGCGGGGTGAGGACGAGGTAGCCGACGCGGCCGTCGAGCGCGCGGCCATCCACGAGGAGCTGGCCGGCGGGGTCGTACTCCCCCTCGACCCAGGCCTGCCGACCGACGAGCTCGCCCGGGAAGGTGGACTGCGGCGGGAGCAGCACCCCGACGCCCTCGGGCCCGGCGGCCTCGAGCTCCGCGGCCTCCTGCTGGGCCGCGAGCTCGGCCCGCTGCTGCGCGCGGTCGAGCTGCCAGACGCCGAGCCGTGCGCACACGGCGGCGGCCAGGAGGAACAGCACGAGCAGGCCGACCACGCGGGGCTGGCGGGCGACCGCCCAGAACGAACGCGGGGCGGTGGGCTCGGGCACGACCCCACGGTAGCCGGGCCTCGCGCGAGAACCCGCATCGCGGGCGACGGACCGGGCGAACCTCACACCGGTGCGGTCGGACGCGGTGGCGTGCGCGACCGGCTCCCGGGACCTAGGACCTTTTCTGCGGTCCTGGACGGACGTCACACCGCCCGGGGCCGTCACGGACCGTGCAGGGCCCCGGTCGATGCGGTTGTATGAAGCCGTAGTCGTTCACGAACCCTTCCCCCTGCAGGAGCGTGAGATGAGCACGACCACCGCCACCGAGTCCACCGCCTGGCGACCCGCCGAGGTCGCCCCCCTCGACGACGACACCCTGCGTCGCGTCGACGCGTGGTGGCGTGCAGCGAACTACCTGTCCGTCGGCCAGATCTACCTGCTCGACAACCCGCTGCTGCGCACGCCGCTGGACCGCGAGGACGTCAAGCCGCGCCTGCTGGGCCACTGGGGCACGACGCCCGGCCTGAACTTCCTCTACGCGCACCTCAACCGCGCGATCGCGCAGCGCCGCCAGTCGACGATCTACGTCGCAGGCCCCGGTCACGGCGGCCCCGGCCTCGTCGCCAACGCCTACCTCGAGGGCACGTACTCGGAGACGTACACGGACATCACGCAGGACACCGAGGGCCTGCGCCGCCTGTTCCGCCAGTTCTCCTTCCCGGGCGGGATCCCGAGCCACGTCGCGCCCGAGACGCCGGGGTCGATCCACGAGGGCGGCGAGCTCGGCTACGCGCTCTCCCACGCGTACGGCGCGGCGTTCGACAACCCGGACCTGCTGGTCGCGGCGGTCGTCGGCGACGGCGAGGCGGAGACGGGCCCGCTCGCGACGAGCTGGCACTCCAACAAGTTCGTCAACGCGCGCAACGACGGCGTCGTGCTGCCGATCCTGCACCTCAACGGGTACAAGATCGCCAACCCGACGGTGCTCGCCCGGATCAGCGACGACGAGCTGCGCGACCTCATGATCGGCTACGGCCACACCCCGTACTTCTTCACGGGCGGGTTCGACGGCGAGGACCACTTCGAGGTGCACCGGCGCTTCGCGCAGCTCCTCGACGAGGTGCTCAACCACATCGCGCAGATCAAGGCCGACGCCGCGGCCGGGAACGACGAGCGACCCGCGTGGCCGATGATCGTGTTCCGCACGCCGAAGGGCTGGACCTGCCCGCCCGTCATCGACGGCAAGAAGACCGAGGACTCGTGGCGCGCGCACCAGGTGCCGCTCGCGAGCGCGCGGGACACCCCGGAGCACCTCGACGTGCTGCGCGGCTGGCTCGAGTCGTACCGCGCGGACGAGCTCTTCGACGAGGGCGGTCGCCTGCGCGACGACATCGCCGCGCTCGCCCCCGAGGGCACGCTGCGCATGAGCGACAACCCGCACGCGAACGGTGGGCTGCTGCTCAAGGACCTGCGCCTGCCGGACTTCCGCGACTACGCGGTCGACGTCTCGGGACCGGGCGGCAACGTCGCCGAGGCGACCCGCGTGCTGGGTCAGTGGCTCACCGACGTGGTGCGGCTCAACCCCGACAACTTCCGGATCTTCGGGCCGGACGAGACCGCGTCGAACCGGCTCCAGGCCGTGTACGAGGTCACGGACAAGCAGTGGAACGCCGACTTCTTCGGGCCCGACGTCGACGAGCACCTCGCGCGTGCCGGCCGGGTCATGGAGATGTTGTCGGAGCACCAGTGCCAGGGCTGGCTCGAGGGCTACCTGCTCACCGGGCGGCACGGCCTGTTCACCAGCTACGAGGCCTTCATCCACATCGTCGACTCGATGTTCAACCAGCACGCGAAGTGGCTCAAGGTCACCAACCACATCCCGTGGCGGCGACCGATCGCGAGCCTCAACTACCTGCTGTCGAGCCACGTGTGGCGCCAGGACCACAACGGCTTCAGCCACCAGGACCCGGGCTTCATCGACCACGTCGTCAACAAGAAGGCCGAGATCGTCCGCGTCTACCTGCCGCCGGACGCCAACACCCTGCTCTCGACCTACGACCACTGCCTGCGCTCCCGCCAGTACGTGAACGTCGTCGTCGCGGGCAAGCAGCCGGCACCGCAGTTCCTGTCCATGGACCAGGCCGTCGCGCACTGCACGCGCGGGCTCGGCATCTGGGAGTGGGCCGGCACCGAGGTCGAGGGCGAGGACCCGGACGTCGTGCTCGGCGCCGCGGGCGACGTCCCGACGCTCGAGGTGCTCGCCGCGGCGGACATCCTGCGCCGCCGGATCCCGGACCTCAAGGTCCGGGTCGTCAACGTCGTGGACCTCATGCGGCTCCAGGACGAGAAGGAGCACCCGCACGGCCTGTCGGACAAGGACTTCGACACGCTCTTCACCGCGGACCGGCCCGTCATCTTCAACTACCACGGCTACCCGTGGCTGATCCACCGCCTCACGTACCGCCGCACCAACCACGCGAACATCCACGTGCGCGGCTACAAGGAGGAGGGCACCACCACCACCCCGTTCGACATGGCCATGCTCAACGACATCGACCGCTACCACCTGGTGATCGACGTCATCGACCGCGTGCCGTCCCTGCGCTCGACCTACGCGGGTCTGCGCCAGGAGATGGTCGACGCGCGGCTGACGGCCCGGCAGTACACCCGCGAGCACGGGGAGGACATCCCCGAGGTGCGCGACTGGGTGTGGCCGGACGTCGGCGAGACGGCGACCGAGCAGGGTGGCCCGCAGTACAACGGCGCGAGCGCCGCCGTGCAGGACACCGGAGGAGACAACGAGTGAGCGACACCGCTCGCAGCATCTACATCACCTCGCCCGAGGGCGAGACGGGCAAGTCCACGATCGCGCTGGGGGTCCTCGACCTGCTGGTCCGCAAGGTCCAGCGGGTGGGGGTCTTCCGCCCGGTCACCCGGGCCGCCGGCCCGGACGTGCAGGACTACGTGCTCGAGCTCCTGCTCGCGCACGACGGCGTGGACGTCACCGCCGAGCAGGCGATCGGCGTCACGTACGAGGACGTCCACGCCGACCCGGAGGCCGCGCTCTCGCAGATCGTGGCCCGGTACCACGAGGTCGCCCGGCAGTGCGACTTCGTCGTGGTGGTCGGGACGGACTACACCGACGTCGCAGGCCCGACCGAGCTGTCGTTCAACGCGCGCGTCGCGGCGAACCTCGGCGCGCCGGTCCTCCTCGTCGTCTCCGGCAAGGACCGCACGCCCGACGCCGTGGGCAACCTCATCGAGGTGAGCGTCGCCGAGCTGCGCTCCCAGCACGCGCAGCCCATCGGCGTCGTCGCGAACCGCGTCCAGCCCGACGACCTCGACGCGGTGCGCGCGCTGCTCGGGGCGCTCGGCCCCGACGGCGAGCCGCTCGCGCGGGCCGCGGGGACGGCGTCGGGCACGACGGCCGAGCCGGCCACGGGCGCGCACCTGCCCGGCTGGGCGGTGCCCGAGGACCCGTTCCTCGACGCGCCGACCGTGCGCGCGCTCATGGAGGCCGTGGGCGGGACGCTCGCGTTCGGGGAGGAGGCGCTCCTGGGCCGCGAGGCGACGGACCTGCTCGTCGGCGCCATGTCGTTCGAGCACCTGCTGGACCGGCTGACCGACGGCGCGGTCGTCATCACGCCCGGCGACCGCGTCGACATCCTCATCGGGCTGCTCGCCGCGCACTCGGCGTCGGGCTTCCCCTCGCTCGCGGGCGTCATCCTCAACGGCGGGTTCTTCCCGCCGGAGTCCACGGCGCGTCTCGTCGCGGACCTCGACCCGAGCCTGCCGATCATCCGCACCGACCTGGGGACGTTCCGCTCGGCGAGCGCCGCCGCGAGCGCCCGCGGCCGCGTCACCAAGGAGTCGCAGCGCAAGGTCGACACGGCGCTCGCGCTGTTCGAGCAGAACATCGACGGCGCGGCGCTCCTCGCCGGCCTCGACGTGCCCCGGCCCGAGGTCGTCACGCCGCTCATGTTCGAGTACGAGCTGCTCTCGCGCGCCCGCGCGGACCGCAAGCACGTCGTGCTCCCCGAGGGCGACGACGACCGCATCCTGCGCGCCGCGTCCACGCTGCTCGGCCGCCAGGTCGCCGAGCTGACGATCCTCGGCGAGGAGCCCAAGGTCCGCGCCCGCGCGGCGGAGCTCGGCCTCGACATCGACGCCGCCCACGTCGTCAGCCCGCACGACCCAGGGCTCGTGGAGCGGTTCGCGGCGGAGTACGCCCGCCTGCGCGCCCACAAGGGCATCCGGCTCGAGGAGGCGCGCGAGCGCGTCCAGGACGTCTCGTACTTCGGCACGATGATGGTCCACCTCGGCCTCGCGGACGGCATGGTCTCGGGCGCCAAGCACACGACGGCGCACACCATCAAGCCGTCGTTCGAGATCATCAAGACGCAGCCGGGCGTGTCCGTCGTGTCGTCGGTGTTCCTCATGTGCCTCCAGGACCGCGTCCTCGTCTACGGGGACTGCGCGGTCATCCCGGACCCGACCGCGGAGCAGCTCGCGGACATCGCGATCTCCTCCGCGGCGACGGCGCAGCAGTTCGGCGTCGACCAGCGCGTCGCGATGCTGTCGTACTCGACCGGTGAGTCGGGGTCGGGTGCCGACGTCGACAAGGTGCGCCGGGGCACGGCCCTCGTCCGCGAGCGCCGCCCCGACCTGTTCGTCGAGGGCCCGATCCAGTACGACGCCGCCGTGGACGCGTCCGTCGCGGCGTCGAAGATGCCGGGCTCGGACGTCGCGGGCCGCGCGACGGTGTTCATCTTCCCGGACCTCAACACGGGCAACAACACCTACAAGGCGGTGCAGCGCTCCGCGGGCGCCGTCGCGGTGGGCCCGGTCCTCCAGGGCCTCAACAAGCCGGTGAACGACCTCTCGCGCGGCGCGCTCGTGCAGGACATCGTCAACACCGTCGCGATCACGGCGATCCAGGCGCAGGGGTCCGCGGCCCCTGCGCCGGCCGCCGACTCCACCCACGACTCCGGCCACTCCCGAGGAGCCACCTCATGACGATCCTGCCCGAGGGCGAGCGCCCCAACCCCTACAGCGCCTACGGGGCGCACGGGTCCGTGCTCGTCATGAACTCGGGGTCGTCCTCGCTCAAGTACCAGCTCGTCAACCCCGTCGGCGGCGAGGCGATCGCCGCAGGCACGATCGAGCGCATCGGCGAGGACACCGGCATCATCAAGCACCGGTTCGCGGGGAACACGACGACGCGCGAGGAGCCCGTCGCGGACCACGGCGTCGCCCTGCGCATCGCGCTGGGCCTGTTCGACGAGGTGGGGCCGACGCTCGCCGACGCGGACGTGTACGCCGTGGGCCACCGCGTGGTGCACGGCGGCGCGGTCTTCTCCGCGCCGGTCCTGGTGGACGACGACGTCGTCCGCCAGATCTCCGAGCTCTCGCCGCTGGCACCGCTGCACAACCCGCCGAACGTCAAGGGCATCGAGGTCGCGCGCGAGCTGCTGCCCGACGTGCCGCACGTCGCGGTGTTCGACACGGCGTTCTTCTCCACGCTGCCCGACGCCGCGGCCACGTACGCGCTGGACCGCGAGGTCGCGCAGGAGCACGGCGTGCGCCGGTACGGGTTCCACGGCACGAGCCACCAGTACGTGTCCGGCAAGGTCGCGCGCGTGCTGGGCCGCCGGATCGAGGGCCTCAACACGATCGTGCTGCACCTCGGCAACGGCGCGTCCGCGTCGGCCGTGCGCGGCGGCGTCGCGGTCGACACGTCGATGGGCATGACCCCGCTCGAGGGCCTCGTCATGGGCACGCGCACGGGCGACATCGACGCGGCCGTCGTGTTCCACCTCGCGCGCAACGCGGGCATGAGCATCGACGAGATCGACGTCCTGTTCAACAAGCGCTCGGGCGTCAAGGGCCTGTCGGGGGTCAACGACTTCCGCGAGCTGCGGCGGCTCATCGACGCCGGCGACGAGGGCGCGCGCCGCGCCTTCGACGTCTACATCCACCGCCTGCGCAAGTACGTCGGCGCCTACACCGCCGTGCTCGGCCGGGTCGACGTCGTCGCCTTCACCGCGGGCGTCGGCGAGAACGACGCGGACGTGCGCGCCGCCGTCGTCGAGGGGCTCGAGCCGCTCGGTCTCGCCGTCGACCCGGAGCGCAACGCCGTGCGCTCCGGCGAGCCGCGCGTCATCTCGCCCGACTGGACGAGCACGCTCGTCATGGTCGTGCCGACGATGGAGGAGCTCGCGATCGCGCGCCAGTCCGTCGAGGTCGTCGAGGCGGCGTCGCGCGCGTCGTAGGTGGCATGCTCGGTCGGTGACCGTTCTCATCGACCCGCCGGCGTGGCCCGCGCACGGGACGCTGTTCAGCCACCTGGTGTCGGACGACTCGTTGGCGGAGCTGCACGCGTTCGCCGCGGGCATCGGCGTGAGCCGGCGGGCGTTCGACCTCGACCACTACGACGTCGCCGCCGAGCGGTACGACGCCGCGGTCGCGGCGGGAGCCGTCCCCGTCGGCGGGCGCGAGCTCGCGCGCCGGCTCGGGGCGTCCGGGCTGCGCGTGCCGGGCCGGGCGCGGCGCGCGGCGAAGGCCGACGCGCTGCTCGCCCGGTGGGACGCGCTCCTGCCCGGGGCCCGCGACGTCGGCGTCGACCTCGTCGAGCGCTGGCACGAGCCGCACCGCGTCTACCACGGGCCGGAGCACCTCGTCCACGCGCTCGACTCGCTCGCGCTCCTGGAGGGGCGACCCCCCGGAGTGCCCGACGGCGCGAGCCCGCCCGGGCGCGAGCCCGTCGGCCCGGCGGCGAGCGACGCCGCGGCGACCCAGCTCGCGCTGTGGTTCCACGACGCCGTGCACGACGGCGTGGCGGGACGCGACGAGGAGCGCTCCGCCGAGCTCGCGCGTAGCCGGCTCGCGGGCCACCTCGACACCGCGGTCGTCGACGAGGTCGTGCGGCTCGTGCTCGTGACGACGGACCACTCCCCCACGGCCGACGACCGGGCGGGTGCGCTCGTGTCCGACGCCGACCTCGCGATCCTCGGCTCCGCGCCGGACCGGTACGCGCGGTACGTCCGGCAGGTCCGCGCCGAGTACGCGCACGTGCCCGACGACGCCTTCCGCACCGGTCGCGCCGCCGTCCTGCGAGGACTGCTCGGTGGCGGCGTCCTGTTCCGCACCCCGCAGGGCGCCCGATGGGAGGACCGAGCCCGCCACAACCTCACCGACGAGCTCACGACCCTCACCACTCCCACCTAACCCTCGCCCCCGGCAACCCGCCGAACAGGTGGTCCTGGCGCGTCCCGGACGGCGGACGGGTCAGGACCACCTGTTCGGGACGCCGTGTCGCCTGGTCGGCGCTGTGGCGGCGCTAGGGTCGGGGCGTGAGCGACGACCCGACCTCCAGCCCGGCCGCGCAGTCCTCGACGTCGACGTCGACGTCGTCCGGGTCGGGGGCCTCCCGTCGGGTCCCGCGCGACCGCCCCCGTCGGTCGCGGCGTCGGCGCGCGACGGTCTGGGTCGCGGCCGGCCTGGCGGTGCTCGTGCTCGCGCCGTTCGCCGTCGTGCAGGGCGTCGGGCGCGCGCACGTCGCCGACCGGGCGGACGCGCCGCCGAGCGACGCGATCGTCGTCCCGGGTGCAGGGCTGCGCCCCGACGGGTCGCCGTCGACGTACCTGCGACGTCGGCTCGACGCGGCCGCGGAGCTCTACGGCCGGGGCGTCGCGCCCGTCGTCCTCGTGAGCGGCGACGCGCACGACGACTACGACGAGCCCGGGTCGATGCGCGCGTGGCTGCTCGACCGGGGCGTCCCGGACGACGCGATCCTGCTGGACCGGGAGGGCTTCGACACGCACGCCACGTGCACGCGCGCGGTGTCGGAGTTCGGCGTCGGCACGGCGGTCGTGGTGACGCAGGGCTACCACCTGCCGCGCACGCTGTTCTCGTGCCGCGTCGCGGGTCTCGACGCGGTCGGGATCGGGGTCAGCGCGGCGAGCGTCGAGCCGTGGAAGGCCGTGCTCTACCGCGTGCGCGAGGTACCCGCGGCGACGAAGGCCGTGCTCGACGCCGTGCGGCGCTGACGACGCGCGCCCGGCACCGTCGGGGGGCAGTGGCAGCCGGAGGACGGTCAGGGCAGGCGCAGGCGACGCATGACGTCGAGCGCGGAGGTGAGCACCCTGCTGGGGAGCTCGCCGCCGATCTCGTAGAGCGTGTCGAGCGTGAGGCCCTGGTTCGCGCCGCGCTGCACGGAGATGGTCTGCGCCTCCGTGAGCGCCTCGATCCCCTCGCGGCCGTGCCGACGGCCGAGGCCGGACGCCTTGAACCCGCCCATCGGGGCGCCGACGGAGCCCCAGGCGGCGGAGTACCCGTCGTTGACGTTGACGGTCCCCGCCTCCACGCGGGCCGCGATCCGGCGGCCTCGCGCCACGTCGCGCGTCCACACGCTCGCGTTGAGCCCGAACTCGGAGTCGTTCATGACCCGCACGGCCTCGTCGTCGCTCGCGACCCGACGCACGGAGACGACGGGACCGAACGTCTCCTCGCGCGCGCACGCCGCGTCGTCGGGCACGTCGTCCAGCACCGTGGGTGCGTAGAACCACGGGCCGATGTCCGCGCGGTGCACGCCGCCCGCGAGGACGCGCGCGCCGCGCGCGATGGCGTCCTCGACGTGCGCGACCACGCGGTCGAGCTGCGCCTGCGACGTGAGCGACCCCATGTCGGCGGAGTAGTCGAGCCCGGCGCCGAGGCGCATCTCGCGGACGAGCGGGACGAACTCGTCGAGGAACGCGTCCGCGACGTCCTCGTGCAGGACGAGCCGCTCGATCGAGACGCAGAGCTGGCCGGAGTTGGAGAAGCACGCGCGCACGGCGCCGCGCGCGGCGGCGCGCACGTCGGCGTCGGCCGCGACGTACAGGGGGTTCTTGCCGCCGAGCTCGAGCGTCGCGCCGATGAGGCGCTCTCCCGCCCGCGCGGCGACCTTGCGGCCGGTGGCCGTCGAGCCGGTGAACGCGATGTGGTCCACGTGGTCGGTCACCGCGGCGCCGACGTCTCCCCCGCCCGCGACGACGAGGAACAGGTCCACGGGCAGGCCCGCCTCCTCGAGCAGCTCCGCGCCCCACAGCGCGGTGAGCGTTGTCTGCGGGTCCGGCTTGAGCACGACGGCGTTGCCCGCCACGAGCGCGGGCACGGCCTCGGCGAACGCGAGCGTCAGCGGGTAGTTCCACGGCGCGACGACGCCGACCACGCCCACGGGGCGACGGTGCACGCGCGTGCCGGTGAGCACGGGCAGCATCCCCGGCGCCCGCCGGTCGGCGAGGTAGCGCGGGCCGCGCCGCGCGTAGTGGCGCGTGAGGATCGCGACGTCGGCGACCTCCTCGAACGCGCTGCGGCGCGACTTGCCGGACTCCATCTGGATGAGGTCGAGGCCGTCGGACTGGCGCGCGAGCACGAGCTCGCCGAACCGCCGCAGCACGGCCGCGCGCTCCCGGACGGGGAGCGCCGCCCACGCCGGCTGCGCGGCCCGCGCCCGCTCGACAGCCCGCGCGACGTCCTCGACGGAGGACACCGGGAACGCGGCGAGCGGCGCGCCCGTGAAGGGCAGGACGGAGCGGTGCATGCCCGCCTCGTTGCTGGTGACGACGCGCTGCGCGAGCGGTGCGACGACGTCGGGCTCGAGCACGTACGTCGCCGCGGGGTTCTCGGGGTCGATCAGGCCGTCCAGCGCGGCGCCCTCGCCGGATCCGCTGCCGGGGGTGCCGGATGAGCTCGTCATGGGGACAGGCTACGTCGTCGGACCGACAGGACCGGTGACGGGCAGCTCCCACGTCGTGAGCACGGGGCGGAAGCCCTGACGCGCCCAGAACGGCGCCGAGAGCGGGTTGAGGACGCCGTGGTGCAGGAGCACGACCGCGTCCTCCCCGGCGCGTTCCCGCACGCGCGCGAGCGCCGCGTCGACGAGCGCACCGCCGACCCCGGCGCCGCGCGCCGCGCCGGTCACGTGCAGGAGCACCAGGTAGGAGACCGGTCCGGCCGTGACCGTCCCGGCGACCGCCCCGGACCGCTCCGGCGGCTCGACCGCGACCACGCCCAGGACGTCCTCGCCTCGCTCCCCGGACGCGCCCCCGCGAGCCTCGGCCCGGGCCGCCGTCGCGACGAGGAACGTCGTGGCCGGGTTCGCCACCGCGCCCGCGACCTGGGTCGCGAGGTGCTCCCGGGCTCCGGGGCGCACCCGGGCCGCGCCCACGAGCTCGTCGTACGCGAGCTCGGCGAGCTGGTGCGCCACGAGCGCCGGGACGTCGTCGGCCGTCGCGTCTCGCACGACCGCACCGGCACGACCCCGCGACGCGGCGGGTGCCGTCCCGCGCCGCGCCGCCAGGTGGACGGTCGGGCGCATCCCGTGCGCGGCGAGCGCCGCGACGGCCTCGACGTCCCGGCTCGGCCACAGCAGGACCATGCCGTGGTCGCGCGGGGCCGGTCCCACCTGGCGCACGCCGTCGCCGTCGGGCGGAGTGCCCGGGTCCCCGGCGACGCGCGCCGCCCAGGCGGCGAGGAGCGCGGCGACCGCGCCCGGGACGTCGGGGCCGGCCGCCCGTGCGCGCAGCCGGTGCTCGCGCAGCGGGCGGAACAGCGCGGTCGGCGAGTCGGCGCCGACGTCGCCGGCCGTGAGGAGACCCGCGGCCCGGGACCCGTCGGGCAGCCGGACCGCGAGCAGCCGCGCGTCGTCCGGCGCGGCGCCCAGGTCGGGGACCGCGACGAGCGGGTCGAGCGCGCGCAGCCGCGCACGGTGCTCGGCCTCGAGCGCGGCCAGGTCGTCGGCGTCCGGCGCCCAGGCCGTCGTCGTCATCGCCCGGCGTCGCGCGCGTCCGCCGCGCCGAGCCGTCGACCGAGGACGACGCACTCCTGGTCGACGTAGCCAAGGCGCTCGTAGAAGCCGCGGACCGCGTCGTTGGTCGAGCGCACCATGAGGCGCACGGCGCGCGCGCCCTGCGCGGCGAGCCACGCCTCCGCCGCGACGACCGTGGCGCGACCCGTGCCGGTGCCCTGCAGGCGCGGGTCCACGGCGACGTAGTACAGCCAGCCGCGGTGCCCGTCGACGCCGGCCATCGCCGACGCGACGACCTCGCCCGCGCGGACGACGCCACCGGGACCGCCGGGGTCGCCGTCGGCGGACGCCCGTCCCGGGAGGTCGCGCGTCGCCCGGCCCACGAGCACCGTGGACGTCTCCCCCAGCCGGGCGTCCGCGAGGTCGCGGTACGGGTCGTTCCACGGCCGGGTGAGGTCGCACGCGCGCCACAGGGCGACGACGTCCTCGACGTCGTCGTCCGCGACGTCCGCGAAGGCGACGTCCGCGTCCTGACCGCGGAGGCCGCCGTCGAGCGACTCCTCACGCGCCCGCCCGGGCACGGCGGCGCCCGCGCGCGTCAGCCGCGGTCCGTCCGGGACGCGCCCCGTCACGGTGCGGCTCAGCGCGGCTGGTACGGCGAGACGACGACCTCGACGCGCTGGAACTCCTTGAGGTCGGAGTACCCGGTCGTGGCCATCGCGCGCCGCAGGGCGCCGACGAGGTTGAGCGTGCCGTCGGCCTGGCGGCCCGGGCCGAAGAGGATCTCCTCGAGCGTGCCGGCGGTGCCGACGCGCACGCGCTCGCCGCGCGGGAGCTGTGCGTGGTGCGCCTCCGAGCCCCAGTGCCAGCCCCGGCCGGGCGCCTCCTCGGCGCGCGCGAGCGCGGCACCGATCATCACGGCGTCCGCACCGCAGGCCACGGCCTTCACCAGGTCGCCCGAGCGGCCGACGCCGCCGTCGGCGATGACGTGGACGTAGCGGCCGCCCGACTCGTCGAGGTAGTCGCGGCGCGCGGCCGCGACGTCCGCGACCGCCGTCGCCATGGGCGCGTGGATCCCGAGCGAGACGCGCGTGGTGTGCGCCGCGCCGCCCCCGAAGCCGACGAGGACGCCCGCGGCGCCCGTGCGCATGAGGTGCAGCGCCGCGGTGTACGTGGACGCGCCGCCGACGACGACCGGGACGTCGAGCTCGTAGATGAACCGCTTGAGGTTGAGCGGCTCCGCGACGCCGGAGACGTGCTCGGCCGAGACGGTCGTGCCACGGATGACGAAGAGGTCGACGCCCGCGTCGACGACGGTCTGGTAGTGCTCCTGGGTACGCTGCGGCGACAGGGCGCCGGCGACCGTGACGCCCGCGGCGCGGATCTCCTTGAGGCGCTGCGTGATGAGGTCCGGCTTGATGGGCTCCGCGTAGATCTCCTGCATGCGCCGCGTCGCCTCGAGCGGCTCGAGCGCCGCGATCTCCTCCAGGAGCGCGGTGGGGTCGTCGTAGCGCGTCCAGAGGCCCTCGAGGTCGAGCACGCCGAGGCCGCCGTGGTTGCCGAGCGCGACGGCCGTGGCCGGGCTCATCACCGAGTCCATGGGCGCCGCGAGGATCGGCAGCTCGAAGTGGTACGCGTCGATCTGCCAGCCGACCGACACCTCCTTCGGGTCGCGCGTGCGCCGGGACGGCACGACCGCGACGTCGTCGAAGGAGAACGCGCGCCGACCGCGCTTGCCACGTCCGATCTCGATCTCGTTGCTCACCGGGCCAGCCTACCGGCGGGCCGTGCCCGTCACCTGCACGACCGCCGTGTGGGTGGGCGCTGGCAGGGTGACGCTCGTCGCCGGGACGTCCGACGGCACCGGACGCGACGCGCGCCGGGACCCGAGCGAGACCCCGAGGTGCACCATGACGACGACGCCCTGGACGGCGGGACCGCTCCTCGGTCTCGACACCGAGACCACGGGCGTCGACGTGGACGTCGACCGGATCGTCACCGCGGCCCTCGTCCTGCGCGAGCCCGGGTCGACGCACGTGCGGACGTGGCTCCTCGACCCCGGCGTCGAGATCCCCGCCGAGGCGACGGCGATCCACGGCGTCACGACGGCGCACGCGGCCGCCCGCGGTGGCGTGCCGGCCGAGGCGCTGGAGGAGATCGCGACGCTCGTCGTCGACGCCCAGCGCGACGGCGTCCCGCTCGTCGCGTACAACGCCGCGTTCGACCTCTCGCTCCTCGACGCGGAGCTCGTCCGGCACGGCCTGCCGACCCTCGCCGCCCGGCTCGGCCGGCCCGTGCGCCCGGTGCTCGACCCGCTCGTGCTCGACCGGGCGTGGGACCCGGCGCGCGAGGGCAAGCGCCGGCTCGTCGACCTCTGCGCGCGCTACGAGGTGCTCGACGTCGGTCCGCTGCACACGGCGGACGCCGACGTCCTCGCCACGCTGGACCTCCTCGACGCCCTCGCGCGCGCCTTCCCGGACCTCGGCGCCCTGGGCCCCGACGCCCTCCACGACCTGCAGGTCGCGGCGCACCGCCGCTGGGTCGACGCGCTCGACCCCGAGCGAGAGCCGCCCTACGTCGGGGCCGGCGCGGACGGTCGCTGGCCCTCGTAGCGGACGAGCGACGACGAGCCGGGCAACGGGGCCACGCGCCCGCGAGCACGTTCGCACCTATCTCACGACACGGATGGAGATCCTGTGACGAACCCGTGATCTCGGCACGACCACGCCGCGTCGGCGCGTGAATATCTCATCCATGAGTTATCGTCGCTCGCATGACAGCGATCGACGACGCCCCCCTCACGCAGGTCGGCACGCTCATCCGCGGCGCCCGCCAGAACCGGGGCCTCACGCAGACCCAGCTCGCCGAGCGGCTCGGCACGAGCCAGAGCGCCGTGCACCGCATCGAGCAGGGCGCCCAGAACCTCAGCCTCGAGATGCTCAACCGCATCAGCCTCGCGCTCGACTCCGAGATCATCAGCCTCGGCGGGCCCAAGCACGCGCACCTGCGCGTCCAGGGCGGCCACACCCTGTCCGGGCGCATCGACGTCAACTCCTCGAAGAACGGCGCGGTCGCGCTCCTGTGCGCGTCGCTGCTCAACCGGGGTCGCACGACCCTGCGCGGCGTCGCCCGCATCGTCGAGGTCGACCGCATCGTCGACGTGCTGCGCTCCATCGGCGTCCGCGCGACCTGGACGACCGGCGGCCGCGACCTCGAGATCGTCGTACCGGACCAGCTCGACCTCGCCGCGATCGACGTCGACGCCGCGCGACGCACCCGCTCGATCATCATGTTCCTCGGCCCGCTGCTCGGGCTCCGGGACGCGTTCGAGCTCCCATACGCGGGTGGCTGCGACCTCGGCACGCGCACCGTGGAGCCCCACATGATCGCGCTGCGGCCGTTCGGCCTCGCGGTCACGGCGACGGGCGGCAACTACCACGCGACGGTCGCGCCGGCGTCGGGCACGGACCTGTCGGTCGTGCTCACCGAGCGCGGCGACACCGTCACCGAGAACGCGCTCATGGCCGCGGCCCGCCGCGACGGCGTGACGACGATCCGCAACGCCAGCCCCAACTACATGGTCCAGGACCTGTGCTTCTACCTCGAGCTGCTCGGCGTCCGGGTGGAGGGCATCGGCACGACGACGCTGCGCGTCCACGGCCGCACCGACATCGACGTGGACGTGGAGTACGCCGTCTCGGAGGACCCGGTCGAGGCGATGAGCCTGCTCACGGCGGGCATCGTCACCGGCTCCGAGATCACGGTCGCGCGCGTCCCGATCGAGTTCATGGAGATCGAGCTCGCGACCCTGTCCGAGATGGGCCTGCGCTACACGCAGAGCACCGAGTACCTGTCCCGCAACGGCCGGACGCGCCTCGTCGACGTCACCGTGCACCCGAGCGAGCTGCACGCCCCGATCGACAAGATCCACCCCATGCCGTTCCCCGGCCTCAACATCGACAACCTGCCGTTCTTCGCGGTCATCGCCGCGAACGCGCAGGGCACGACGCTCATCCACGACTGGGTCTACGAGGGCCGCGCGATCCACCTCACCGACCTCACGCGCCTCGGGGCGGACGTGCGGCTCCTGGACGCCCACCGGCTCCAGGTGACGGGCCCGACGCGCTGGTCGGGCGCCGAGGTGAGCTGCCCGCCGGCGCTGCGCCCCGCCGTCGTGATCCTCCTCGCGATGCTCGCCGCGAAGGGCACCTCGGTCCTGCGCGGGGTGGACATCATCGCGCGCGGCTACGAGGGCCTCACGGAGCGCCTGCGCGAGCTCGGCGCCAACATCGAGACCTTCCGCGACTGAGCCGACGACCACGCGACGGGCCGGCACCCTCGGGGCGCCGGCCCGTCGTGCGTCACTTCGGGTAGACCGCGTCCACCTCGACCTCCACGAGCCAGCCGTTCACGGGAAGGTTCTCGATCTCGAGCGCGAACCGCGACGGCCGCGCGGCGTTGACGACCATCGGCGCGGTCGTGGCGGAGCCGAGCTGGACGTCGATCGGCTTCCCCGTCGCGAGGTTCGTGTTCGCGAAGAACTGCCGGTAGGCGCGGTTCCAGCCGGCGAAGTCCATCTTCTCCTGCCCCGCGGGGTTCTGGAGGAACACGCGCATGGACACGACGTCGTCGTAGGACAGCCCGGCCCGCTCGAGGTTCTCGCCGATCCGCATGAGGACGTTGATCCCCTGCGCCTCGGTGATGGTCACGCCCGCCGGCAGCACCCCTCCGGGGAACACGTCGGTGGGGATGTAGCGCTCCTCGGCGCCGGCCCCCGGCGCCGTGTTCATCGCGGAGGGCCCGAGGCCCGAGGACTTGTACCAGGCGACGTTCTTGCCGAACGCGACGCCGTCGGCGATCGACGGGGTGTCGCCGGTGACGAACGAGAAGGACTCGGTGGGCTTCGGCTCGAAGAGCTTCCCTGCGGCGACGGCGGTCCCGGGCACGGCGACGGCGGCGGTGACGGCGACGGCGACGACGACCTTGGTGCGGTTCTTCATGCAGGCCTCCTGGCGGGGACGGCGGGCGCCACCCTGACGCCCGCTCCGGCGGGCCGCGACGGCCGCCGGAGCGGTGACGCTAGACGCGCACCGTTTCGGGGGCGTGACGGGCGCGTGTCGGCTCGTCGCCCGGCGGTCGGGCGCCGGCAGCGCGCGCCGCACCGCCCCGTGACCAGGCACGACGGCGCCGACACGAGACGTTTACGCGAGCCGCCGCGTGTTGACGGGCGCGAAACGCACCGGACCCACGTTCGCGACGACGCGTGCCTAGCGTCGGCCGCGGTGCTGACGGCGGCACCCGGCATCGTGGGCCGGGCCGTCCGCCCGTCAGGCCGTGGACGAGAGGGCTCCAGCCACATGGTCACTGACGAGAAGACGTCCGGCGTCTCGCGCCGCAGCTTCCTCCAGGCCGTCGGGGTCGGCTCCAGCGCCGGCGTCATGTTCGCGACGATGGGGGCGGTCGGGCTCGCGCCGACGGCCGCCGCGCAGCCACGGAACGAGTCGTGGACGCCGCCGCAGGGCAGCGACTTCAGCCTGACGGGTCGCTCCGCCAAGAAGGTCGTCGTCGTGGGCGCCGGACCCGCGGGTCTCGCCTCGGCGTACGAGCTGCAGAAGGCGGGGTACCGGGTCACGGTGCTCGAGGCGCGCCACCGGCCCGGCGGCCGGACGCTGACGATACGTGGGGGCGACTCCGAGACGGACGTCAACGGCGTCACCCAAAAGGCCCGGTTCTCCGACGGCGTGTACATGAACGCCGGCGCGGGCCGCATCGCGCAGTGGATGGTCACCATGGACTACCTGCGCGAGCTGGGCGTCCCCTACGAGGTGTTCACCAACGCGAACGCCGACGCCTACCTGTACAACGAGCGCTCGGGCGCCACCCCCGGCAACCCGGTCCGGTACCGCACGGCGAAGGCGGACGTGTTCGGCTACACCTCCGAGCTGCTGAGCTACGCGACCGACCAGGGCGCGCTCGACCAGAAGCTCTCGGCCGCGGACAAGGAGAACCTGCGGGCGTTCCTCCGGTCCTGGGGGTCGCTGCAGTCCGACGGCAGCTACCGCGGCGGCGACAACCGCGGGTTCTCGGTCTACCCGTCCGCCTGGAACGAGCACGGCACACCGCTCCCCGGCCCCGGCACGGTCTCGGAGGTGCTCGCGTCGAAGGTGGGCCAGTACTTCCCGTTCGAGATCAACTGGGAGCAGTCGATGCTCATGTTCCAGCCGAAGGGCGGCATGGACACGACCTACGACTACTTCGTGCGGGCCATCGGCAAACAGAACGTCCTGTTCAGCTCGCCGGTCACCGGCGTGCAGAACACCACGAGCGGCGTCACGGTCACCTACACCGCGCCGAACGGCAAGACCCGCCAGGTCGACGCGGACTTCGCGATCGTCGCCGCGCCCGCGGGGCTCATGCGCCGCTGGGACACGAACTGGGGCCCGGACATCGACGCCGCCCTCGGCGAGTTCGCGATCGGCTCGCCGGCGGGCAAGATCGGGCTCGAGTACCGCTCGCGGTTCTGGGAGGACGACCACCGGATCTTCGGCGGCATCACCGAGACCGACATGGACCTCGCCCACGTCTGGTACCCCTCCTACGGGTACGGCGAGCGCCGTGGACTCGTCGTCGGCTACTACAACACCGGGGCCAACGCGCGCGCCTACGCCGACATGACGCCGCGGCAGCGCGAGATGCGCGCCGTCGAGCAGGGCGTGAAGATCCACGGCGAGAAGTACCGGACCGAGCTGGAGAGCTCGTTCTCCATCGCGTGGCACAAGGTGCCCTACATCGAGGGCGCGTGGGCCTACCCGAACACGCAGTCGTCGCGCTTCAAGCAGCTCCAGCAGGGTGCGGGGAACGTGTACTTCGCGGGCGACTGGATGTCCGAGATCTCGGCGTGGCAGCACGGCGCGTTCTGGGCCGCCCGGTACGCCGTGCAGGCCCTGCACACGCGCGTCATGACGTCGTGAGCCCGGCGGCGCACCCACCGGACGGACCCTCCGTCTGACGCGGCCCGCGGACGACGACGTGTCCGCGACGCGACGACGGCCCGGCGCCCGGCACCCGGAGGGGTGCGGGACGCCGGGCCGTCGTCGTGCGGGCGGTGGTCCGCCTCAGAAGCCGGTGTAGTTGGGGGCCTCGACGGTCATCTGGACGTCGTGCGGGTGGCTCTCCTTGAGCGACGCCGACGTGATGCGGATGAAGCGGCCCTTCTCCTGGAGCTCCGGGACGGTCCGCGCGCCGACGTAGAACATCGTCTGGTGCAGGCCGCCGACGAGCTGGTGCGCGACGGTGCCGAGCGAGCCCTTGTACGCGACCTGGCCCTCGATGCCCTCGGGGACGATCATGTCGTCGCTCGTGACCTCGGCCTGGAAGTAGCGGTCCTTCGAGTACGACTTCTTGCCGCGCGAGGACATGGCGCCCATGGAGCCCATGCCCCGGTACGCCTTGTACTGCTTGCCGTTCACGAGGATCGTGTCGCCGGGCGACTCCTCGGTGCCCGCGAGCATCGAGCCGAGCATCACCGACTCCGCGCCCGCGACGATGGCCTTGCCGATCTCGCCCGAGTGGCGCATGCCGCCGTCCGCGATGACGGGCACGCCCGCCGGGCGCGCGGCGAGCGACGCCTCGTAGACCGCCGTGACCTGCGGGACGCCCACGCCGGTGACGATGCGCGTCGTGCAGATGGAGCCCGGGCCGACGCCGACCTTGACCGCGTCCGCGCCCGCGTCGACGAACGCCTGGGCGCCCTCGCGCGTCGCGACGTTGCCGCCGATGACCTGGACGTCGCGCGTCGCCGGGTCGGACTTCAGGCGCGCGACCATCTCGATGAGCATGCGCACGTTGCCGTGCGCGGTGTCCGCGACGAGCACGTCGACGCCCGCGTCGATGAGCGTCGTGGCGCGCTGCCACGCGTCGCCGAAGTAGCCGATCGCGGCGCCGACGAGCAGGCGACCCTGGCCGTCCTTCGACGCGTTCGGGAACTGCTCGGACTTGACGAAGTCCTTGACCGTGATGAGCCCGGTGAGGCGCCCGTCCGCGTCGACGAGCGGCAGGCGCTCGAGCTTGTGCTTGCGCAGGAGCGCGGTCGCCTCCTCGCGGGAGATGCCCGCCGGGCCCGTGATGAGCGGCTGGGGCGTCATGACCTCGTCGACCTTCGTCGTCGCCCACTCGGCGACGGGCGTGAAGCGCAGGTCGCGGTTGGTCACCATGCCGATGAGGCGACGCTCGGCGTCGAGGACCGGGAAGCCGGAGATCCGGTACTCGCCCGCGGTCTTGTCGAGCTCCTCGAGCGTCGCGTCCGGGCCGATGGTCACCGGGTTGTCGATGATCCCCGTCTGCGTGCGCTTCACCAGGTCCACCTGGAGCGCCTGGTCCTCGATGGACAGGTTGCGGTGCAGGACGCCGATGCCGCCCTGGCGCGCCATCGCGATCGCCATGCGCGACTCGGTGACGGTGTCCATGGCCGCCGAGACGAGCGGGACGCGGATCGAGATCTCGCGCGTCAGGCGCGTCGTCGTGTCGATGTCCGACGGCGCCAGGTCCGAGTAGCCGGGCTGCAGCAGGACGTCGTCGTAGGTGAGACCCAGGAAACCGAAGGGGTCGCGGTCGGGAGCGGCGGCGGGGACGGGCGAGGCGGTCACACCAGGATTCTACGCCGCGGGGCCCTCCCGTATTCCCGCGCCGTCCGCGCACCGGCGCCCGCGCGACGCCCCGCCCGACACCTCAGCGGACGACCGCGAGGAGCTCGTGCAGGAGCCCCGGGAAGCTGCGCACGCGGTGCACCGTCGCGGCGAGCGGGAGGTCGCCGGCGGCCTCGTCGCTCGGGAGCCCGACGAAGAACGGCAGGCTCGGGTTCGCCTCGTGCGCGGCGTGGACGATCCCCAGGTCGGGGCGCGCCTGGGTCGTCACCATGGCGACCGCCGAGGGCCGCACCATCGTGACGATCTCGAGCGTGCGGTGGACGTTCGCCGGCCCGGTGACGATGCGGGCCATCGCGCCGTGCGACGCGAGCGACGCGGCGAGGGCGTGCGCGGCGAGGGGCAGCGGCTCGTCCGGCGCCGCGAACACGAGGACGATGCGGCGCATGCGGCTCGGGTGGTTGCGGGGCGGGCCGCCGGCCGCGACGATCGCGTCCTCGCTCGCCTGCGTGTACTCGCGCAGCGCGCCCAGCGTCGCGTTGGCGAGCACGACCTCCGGGACCTCGCCCGGGCCGGCGAGCACGGTGCGCTCGGCGAGCCGCTCGAGCGCCGGCTCGACGAGGTCGGACCACCAGGCCGCGGGGTCGCCGCCCGCGGGGATCCGCAGGAGCCGGTCGCACGTGCGCTGGTCGTAGGCGATCGCGGCGTCGACGACGTCGGACACGCGCGTGGGCCGCGGGGCCTCCCGCACGCCGAGGGCGCGCGGCGCGGTCCCCCGCGCGCCTTCTCCGCCCGGCACCGCGCGCAGGAACGGGCGCGACGGCGCAGCGGGCTCGGGGGCCGCGTCGTCCGCGTCGAGGTCGTCGTCGGCGTCGGTGCCGCCCTCGGCGCCGTGCTCGTCGAACGAGACGGCACCGCGGTGCGCGTCGAGCTCGTCGTCGTCGGCGGCCAGGGCCGCGCGGGCCGCGTCGGCGGGCGCGACGCCGTCGAGCGTGAGGCGTCGCATGACGACCAGGCGGGCGACGTCGTCGTCCGTGTAGCGCCGGTGGGAGCCCGCGCGGTGCTGCGAGGGCCCGAGGCCGTAGCGGCGGTCCCAGGTCCGCAGGGTCGCGGGCGCGACGCCGAGCCGACGCGCGACGGCGGCGACGGCGAGGCCGGGGTTCGTGGACATGCTCGGTCGGGCTCCCTCGGGGTCGGGGGCGGACCGGACGGAGGTCATGGATCGATTCTGCCGACCGCGCCACCGTCCCGCCACCTCGTCCAGGTCACAGTCCTGCACCCTTCGCGCCAGGCTTGTGCGAAGTTTGTTCACCATGCGCGCAAACGCGCCAGCAGGGCCGCATCGCGTCAGCCTAGACGCGAATGCTGCACCGTTCTCGCCGCCTCCACGAGCCGCGTGACGCCTCCGAACGGCCGTGACCTGGCCCTTCACCTTTCTCGCACAGGGGGCTTGAACAACTTCTGAAACGCTTGTAGGTTGTTCGCCATGGCTGAGATCTCAAGGCTTCCCGGGCCCGTCATGGAGCTGTGGGAGTGGCAGTACCAGGGTTCGTGCCGCGACGCGGACGACACGTTGTTCTTCCACCCCGAGGGCGAGCGCGGCTCGACGCGACGGCGTCGCGCGGAGGCCGCGAAGGCGATCTGCCACTCGTGCCCCGTCATGATGCAGTGCCGCGAGCAGTCGCTCCGCGTGCGCGAGCCGTACGGGGTGTGGGGCGGCCTGAGCGAGGACGAGCGGGCGGCGATCCTCGCCGGGGGCGCACGCCGCACCGGCTGAGCACCGGCAGCACGACCAGCAGCAGTACCACCAGCAGACCTGCACGGCACCGGTACGACGTCGTACCGGGAGCACGTGCGCACGACCCGTGGGAACGGTGGGGCGACCGGC
>NZ_JBGNYC010000024.1:0-65944 GCF_051844275.1 Cellulosimicrobium sp. CpK407 | reverse complement strand
CCGGACCGGGCGGCGGACGAGGCCTCGCCCCCGAGGCCTGCGGGGGCGAGGCCCGCCGAGTCCGGGTCGCGCCGCGCGGTCGTCTCCTCCCGGCGGCGCCGCGCGACGTCGGCCCGGACGGTGTCCACGAGCCGCCGCTCCGCGACGCGCACGAGCCAGGCCCGCGGGTCGTCGGGGAGCCCGTCCGCCGGCCAGCGGGTCGCGGCCGCGAGCAACGCCTCCTGGAGCGCGTCCTCGGCGTCGGCGAGGTCGCCGCAGCGCCGCACCAGGAGGCCGAGGACGCGCGGGCGGAGGTCCCGCAGCAGGTCCTCCACGGGCTCGGGGGCCGTGGCGGTCACGTGGCGGTCACTGCTCGGACGCGGGCGCGCTCATGACCTGGCGGACCTCGATGTACTCGCCGATCGGGGCGCCTCCCGGGCCGGGCGCGGCCGACGCCTGCGCCGCGATCTCGACCGCGCGGTCCTGGCTGTCGACGTCGACGATCCAGTAGCCCGCGAGGAACTCCTTCGACTCGGGGAACGGGCCGTCGGTGACGACCGGGGCCGTGCGGCCGTCGGACGTGACGACGAGCGCCTGGTCCGGACCGGCCAGCCCCTGGGCGTCGACGAGCTCGCCCGACGCGGCGAGCTGCTCGCCGAGCGCGCGCTGGAACGCGATGTGCGCCTCGACGTCCTCCGGTGCCCACTCGTGGATCGGGAGGTCGCAGTGCGCTGCCTGCGTGTACGTCTTCACCAGCATGTACCTCATGGTCCGTTCCTTCCGTCGGTCGGCGCTCCGTCGGCGCCGTCACGAGGAGGTCGGAGCCGACGGCCCGCTCCCGACACGTCTCGGTCGTGGGTTCGTGTGAACTGGATCACACCACAGTCGCCCTGGTCGTGACGAGCGTCGGCGAGCCTGCCGAGTGCGACGTACCGCGCGGTCGAGCACGACGTCGCTGTCGCGAGGGGCCGTATTCCGACAGCAACGTCGTGCTCGGCGGGTCACGCGTGGGCGCGGAGCTGGGCCAGGCCGCGGCGCGCGTGGCTCTTGACCGTGCCGAGCGGGAGGCCGGTCTCGGCCGCGACCTGGGCGTGCGTGCGGCCCTGCGCGTACACGAGGCGCACCACGCGCCGCCGCTCCGGGGACAAGCGGCGCAGCGAGCCCTCCAGGTCGACGCGAGCGACGACGTCGTCGGCCGGGTCGCGGACGACCGTCACGGGCCGGCCGCGCGAGGCCGCCTCGCGGCGTCGTGCCTCGCGTGCGCGGTCCGTCAGGAGGTCTGCGGCGACGTGGCGCGCGATACCGAGCAGCCAGACGGGAAGGTCGCCCCGCGCCGGGTCGAACCGGTCGCGCGAGCGCCACGCGGCGAGGAAGACGAGCTGGGTGGCGTCGTCGGTGTCGGCCGGGTCGCCCAGGCGCCGGGCGACGGCCGCGCGAACGAGCGGGGCCCAGCGCGCGTACGCGGCGCGGAGGTCGAACGGGCGGTCGCCGTCGAGGGCGCCGGGAGCGCGCTCGCCCCGCCTCGCGCCCTGCTCGGCGCGGGGGACACGTGCCACGGTCCCGACCATCGCGTCACCGGTCCTCGTCGTCCTCCTCCCAGTGTCCGACGCCGCGGCGCGGGACGCGAGGTCGCGCGGCGCGGCGGGGCTGGGAACGGCGGCGGCGGTGGCGGGCGGCCGCGGTCAGGCGGGCGTCAGCGGTGCACCGGGCGGCGCTGGTGGACGTGCCGGTCGTGCACGGCCTTGCCGAGCTCGTAGATCGAGCCGACGAGGATCGCGGTGATGACGAGCGCACCGAAGATCAGGAACCACTGCGACATGCCGTTCCCGATCCCCGTGACGCCGATCGTCCCGCCGGATCCGGCAGCGAGCGACGCGAACATGGCGACCTCCTCCCGAGGGGGCGGACGTGCCCTCTCGTCCGGGGTTCGCCCGCGGATCCTCGGACGGATGCGCTCGCGCGGTCCGGACCCGGCGGTCGCGCGTCAGGCGACGGTGGACGGGAGCGGGGCGAAGGCCGCGCGCCAGCGGCGCACGAGGCGGCGGTCGGCCGCACCCCGGGCCGCGGCCCACGCGCAGTGCTGGGTCGTCTCGCGGTGCTCCAGCAGGGCGTCGCGGTCGTGCTCGAGGGCCCAGAGCAGGGCCGTGCGCACCTCGGTGCGCGAGGGGGCGGAGGGCAGGGTGTCGTGCATGGTCCGTCTCGTCGTCGGTCGGTCTTCGGGCGGCCGGATGACCGCTTTCACCCGACAAGACGGCACAAGTCGCCGTCCGTGACGCGAGTTCGGTGACTTTTTTCCGGAGAACGTGTGATGCCGGTCGCACGGGTCCCTCCCGTGCGACCGGCTCACGACCAGCCGCTGCGCTGGGTGGGGCGTCGGTCAGGAGACCGCGTCGACCAGCGCGCCCGCGAGGTCGCGCGGGCGCGAGAACATGGGCCAGTGCCCGGTCGGCAGGTCGACGTAGGTGAGGTCCGTGAGCTCGCCCAGCTCGGTGTGCAGGGGCGGGCCGGGGTGGGCGAGCTCGGCGAGCACGGCCGAGGGGATCGAGGAGCAGATCGCGGTCGTCGGGACGTGCAGGCGCTCCGGGTTCGTCACGTGCACCGGGCCGCGCGCGACCGGGCCGGGCGTCGGCACCGCGCGCTCGCGGAACCGCGCGAGCGCGGCGTCGTCCAGGCCGTCGAGGCTCGACCCGTCCTCGGCCAGCACCTCCCAGCCCGGCAACGGGACCTCGGCCGCGTCCGTCGGGAGGTCGGGCGAGAGGGCCGCACCGTCAACCAGGGGGCCGGTGTCGACGTACACGATCCGCTCGATCCGGGCCGGGTCGCGGTCGGCGACCTGCTGCACGACGGGCCCGCCGCCGCTGTGGCCGACGAGCACGACCCGGCCGTCGAGCCCGGCGACGAGCCGCGCGACGGCGTCCACGTGGTCGTCGCGCGTGACGCGGGCCCGGTCCTGTGCGGTCGCACCGGGCTCCAGCCCGGGGAGGGTCACGGCGTGCGGCACGAGGCCGGCGGCTTCGAGGTGGGGGACGACGTCGTCCCACGCCCACGCGCCCAGCCAGAAGCCGGGGACGAGGACGACGTGGACGGGCGGTTCCGGCGTGTCGTGGTGGCTCATGCACCCACCTTCGCAGCGCATCGGTGACACCTGTCTGTCACCATCGTCCGGTGAACAGGACGGAACGTCTCTACGCGATCGCGGAGGAGCTCCGGCGGGCAGGGCGGACCGGGACGACGGGTCCGCGCCTCGCGGCCGCGCTCGAGGTGAGCGAGCGGACGATCAAGCGCGACGTGGCCGCGCTGCAGCAGGCCGGTCTGACGATCTGGGCCCAGGCCGGTCCCGGTGGTGGCTACGTGCTCGACCCGAGCGCGTCGCTGCCGCCGGTCAACTTCACGCCCGGCCAGGCGGTCGCCGTCGCGGTCGCGCTCGCGACGCTCCCGCACGGCAGCCCGTTCGCGGTCGACGCGCTCGCGGCGCGCGGGAAGGTCTGGGACGCGCTCGCGGCCGGCGACCGCGAGCGGGCCGAGGCGCTGGCCGCGCGGGTATGGGTCCGCCACGACGCCCCGGACGCGTCGCCGGACGCCCCCGCCGCAGCGGGTGGGGACGTCGTCGGGCGCGCCCGCTCGCACCTCGGGGTGCTGCGCGCGGTCGAGCAGGCGCTGGCCGGGTCGCGCGTGCTCGCGATCCGCTACCGGGACGGCCGCGGCGCGACCTCGGCGCGCCGGGTCGAGCCCGTGCTGCTCGCGCACACCGACGGTCGCTGGTACCTCGTCGCGTGGTGCCGGTCGCGCGAGGCGATCCGCTGGTTCCGGCTGTCGCGCGTCGAGCGCGCGGACCTCACCGCCCAGACGTACGCGCCCCGCCCGGTCGAGGACGTCGGCGAGCCGCCCGCCGGCGCGGCGGCGGTCTACGACCCTGCCTGACCCCGACCGCGGACGCCGCTCGGCGGTGGGCCGTCAGTCCCCGCGCAGGACGCAGAACTCGTTGCCCTCCACGTCGGCCAGGACGACGAACGTCTCCTGCTCGCTCTGGCCGACGTCGACGCGGCGCGCGCCGAGCCCTTCCAGCCGTGCGACGTCGGCCGCCTGGGTGGACGACGAGAAGTCGAGGTGCACGCGGTTCTTCACCGCCTTGCCCTCGGGGACCCGCTGGAAGACGAGGCTCGGCGGCCCGAGGACCGTCTCGCCGTCGCGTGGGTAGAGCACGGCCTCGCCGTGCGGTCCGGTCTCGCGCCCCGTCCAGCCGAGCGCGGCCTGCCAGAAGTCCGCCACGACGGCGGGGTCGGCGCAGTCGACCACGGCGCCGCTGAAGGTGAGTGTCATGCCGCCAGTGTGACGTGCGCCACCCACAGGGCCGTCGTGTCGACCCGACGGGTGCGGCGTCAGGCCGCCTCGGGATCCGGCTCGACGAGGCGGCCGACGAGCGCGGGCAGCCAGTCCGCGGCCTGCGCGCGCCGCACGGCGTCCTCGCCGTCGGGGCTGAGGAACGCGTCCCTCGCCGCGGAGGTGTAGGCGCTGATGAGGACGCGGGTGGCGGCCGGGGCGTCGATCGCGAAGCGCATCCCGACGTTCGTGAGCACGCGCGTGAGGATGTCCGCGAGCTCCGTACGGAACGACTCCTCCTGGTCCGCGAACCGGGCGGCGACCTGCGGGTCGCGCAGCGCGAGCAGCTCGAGCTCCGCGCTCATGAGGCACCACCGGCGCTCGTCGCGCGGGTCGGCCATGACGGCCGCGACGATCGTGGCGATCGCCTCGGGGGCGATGACGCCGTCGCGCACCGGGTCGTCCGGCAGGTGCTCGACGGCGGCCTCCAGGCTCCGCATCCGCATCCGGATCTCGCGCTCGGTGAGGGCGAGGAACAGCGACTCCTTGGTGTCGAAGTTCGAGTAGAACGCGCCGCGCGTGAAGCCCGCCGCCTCGCACACGGCCTCGATCGACGTGCCGTTGATGCCGTGCTCGGCGAACAGCCCGTAGGCGGCGTCGAGCAGGCGCTCACGGGTGCGCTCGCGGCGGGGGGAGAGGGGGGTCTCGCTCTCCGCGCCGCGGTCGACTCGGGTCGGGTCGAGGTCGGTGGTCACGCCGGACATGCTCCCACTGTCGGACGGGCCGTCCGCACCGGGCGGCCTTGCGATACATGAGTGTATCCGATACGGTCGCGTATCGGATACAGCGGCGTATCCTGAAATCCGTCTGCACTCTCCTCGGGAGGCCGCTCGTGTCCTCAGCGCTGTACTCGCTCGGCCGCTGGGCGGTCGGGGCGCGCCGGCTCGTCCTCGCCGCGTGGCTCGGGATCCTCGTCCTCGCGGGCGCGCTCGCCGGCCTCGTCGGCCAGGGGCTCGACGACGAGGTGACCATCCCCGGCACTGAGTCCCAGGCCGCGCTCGACCGCCTGGCGGCGACGTTCCCGCAGGTCAGCGGCGCCTCCGCGCAGGTCGTCGTCGTCGCCCCCGACGGCTCGACCATCGAGGACGACGCGGTCCGCGGCCCCGTCGCGGACGCGGTGGCCGCGCTCGGCGACGTGGACGGCGTCGCCGCCGTGACGTCGCCCTACGACGACACCATGACCGCGTCGATCAGCGACGACGGCGTCGCGACGCTCATGACGGTCCAGCTCGACGAGAGCCAGAGCGAGGTCACCGACACCACGAAGGATGCGCTCGGTGACGTCGTCGACGACCTCGCCGCGGCCCTGCCCGACGGCGCGCAGGCCGCGCTCGGCGGCCAGCTCTTCAGCACCGAGTTCCCGACCCTCACCGTCACCGAGGCGCTCGGCCTCCTCGTCGCGCTCGTCGTGCTCGTCCTCACGTTCGGCTCGTTCGTCGCGGCCGGGCTGCCGCTCCTCAACGCCGTCGTCGGGGTCGGCGTGAGCATGGGGTTGCTGTTCGCCGCGACCGCCGTCGCGCAGATCAACTCCACGACCCCGATGCTCGCCGTCATGCTCGGCCTCGCCGTCGGCATCGACTACGCGCTCTTCATCGTGTCCCGGCACCGCGACGAGCTCGCCGCCGGGCTGAGCGTCGAGGAGGCCGCCGCCCGCTCCGTCGCGACCGCCGGCTCCGCGGTCATCTTCGCCGGCCTCACCGTGATGATCGCGCTCGTCGGCCTCGGCGTCGCCGGCATCCCGTTCCTCACCGTCATGGGCGTCGCCGCCGCCGTCGGCGTCGGCCTCGCGGTCCTCGTGTCGATCACGCTCCTCCCCGCGATGCTGGGCTTCGCCGGCGAGCGGCTCCGCCCGAAGGCACCGCGCCGTCGTGGGCGTGGGCGTGGGCGTGGGCGTGGGCGACGGCGTGCGGTCGCGGGAGCGGACGGCGGAGGGCCGGCCGGGGCACCCGGGCGACGGACCGGACGAGCGGCGGCTGCGCCCGAGGATGCGAAGGGCGTGGCGGGCCTGATCGAGCGAGACTCCGGAGTGAGCTTGCGAACGCAGGAGGATCGCGACCGAGAGTCGGGAGCATCGCGAGGAACGAGCGATGCGGATGGTAGCCCGAGCACCTCGGGCGCAGCCGCCGCGGACCCGACCACGGACGCCGTGAGCTCGACGACGACCACAGAGCACCGCAACCGGTTCTTCGCGGGGTGGGTGCGCGCCGTCACGCGGATCCCCCTGCTGACGATCGGTCTCGTCGTGGCGGCGATCGTGCTGCTGACGCTGCCGGCGCGAGACCTGCAGCTCGCGCTGCCCGACGCGGGGACGCTGCCGGAGGACAACCAGGCGCGCGTCACGTACGACCTGGTGTCCGAGCACTTCGGGCCCGGCTTCAACGGGCCGCTCATCGTCACCGGGACGATCGTCACGTCGACGGACCCGGTGGGGCTCATGGACGACCTGGGCGACGAGATCGCGGGCCTGCCGGGCGTCGCGGACGTGCCGCTCTCCACGCCCAACCTCACCGCGGACACGGGCATCGTCCAGGTCGTGCCGACGGGCGCGCCGGACTCGGAGGAGACCAAGGACCTCGTCACGGAGATCCGCGCGCAGCACGACCACTTCCTCGACGAGTACGGCGTGGACCTCGCGGTCACGGGCTTCACGGCGGTAGGGATCGACGTGTCCGCCAAGCTCGGGGCGGCGTTGCTGCCGTTCGCGTTCGTCGTCGTGGGCCTGTCGCTCGTGCTGCTGACCATGGTGTTCCGGTCGATCGCGGTGCCGATCAAGGCGACGCTCGGCTACCTGTTCTCGGTCGGCGCGGCGTTCGGCGTCGTGACGCTCGTGTTCGAGCACGGGTTCCTCGCCGACGCGCTGCACGTGACACGGCTCGGGCCCGTCATCTCGTTCATGCCGATCGTCCTCATGGGCGTGCTGTTCGGCCTCGCGATGGACTACGAGGTGTTCCTCGTCGCGCGCATCCGGGAGGACTACGTCCACTCCGGGAAGGCGCGGCGCTCGATCTTCACGGGGTTCCAGGCGTCGGCGAAGGTCGTCACCGCGGCCGCCGTCATCATGTTCGCCGTGTTCGTCGCGTTCGTGCCCGAGGGCGACATGAGCCTCAAGCCCATCGCGCTCGGGCTCGCGGTCGGCGTCCTCGTCGACGCGTTCGTCGTGCGCATGACGCTCGTGCCGGCCGTGCTCGCGATGCTCGGCGACAAGGCGTGGTGGATGCCGCGCTGGCTCGACCGCGTGCTCCCTTCGTTCGACGTCGAGGGCGAGGGGCTGTCCAAGGAGCTCGCGCTCGCGGACTGGCCGGAGCCCGGCAGCACGGACGCCGTCGTCGCGCACGACCTCGTGGTCGCCGGGGCGCACGGCCCCCTCGCGGAGCCGGTCACGGTCCGCATGCCCGACGGCGGGTCGCTCGTCGTGCACGGGACGTCGCCCGCGGCGGTGTCCGGCGTCGTGCTGGCGCTCGTCGGGCGGCTCAGGCCGGCCGCCGGGGCCCTCAAGGTGACGGGCCTCGTCCTGCCCGAGCGCGCGCTGAGCGTGCGTCGCCGCGTCGCGCTCGTCGACCTCGCGGCCGACGTCGCGGCCCTGCCGGGTGACGCTCCCGCGCCCGCCGCGCACCGCGTGCCCGCGGCGTCGAGCGTCGCCGCGCTGCTGCGCGAGGGCCCGCGGCTGCTCGCCGTCGTGGGGACCGACGCCGTCACGTCGCCCGCGGAGCGGGCGGCGCTGGCCGACGTGCTCGGGCAGGCCACCGCGAGCGGCACGGCGGTCGTCCTGGGTGCCGTCGGACCCGCGCCCACGGACCTCGCCCCGCCCAGGACGCAGGTGCTCGACCTGCACGCTCCCGACCCCGCCCCCACGGTGCCCGCCCCCACCGACCCGGCGTCCGTCGTCGGCCCGCGCACCGAGGAGGTGCCCGCATGAGCGTCTTCCCGCCCGACACGGCGCAGACCGGACCGACCACCCCGGGCGCGCCGGCGCCTGCCCGCGCCCGGACCCGGGTCGACGCGCGACGCGTGTGGACCGTGGCCGCGGCCGTCGCGCTCCCGCTCGCCGTGCTCGGCCTGCTCCTGTGGGCGCTGTGGAACCCGCAGGAGCGCCTCGACACCGTGCAGGCGGCGGTCGTCAACCTCGACGAGCCCGTGGAGGTCGACGGCCAGACCGTCCCCCTCGGGCGCCAGCTCACGGCGGGGCTGGTGAGCGGCGGCGCGGCGTCGACGGACACCGGTCCGGTCGCCGTCCAGCCCGACCCCGGCACGACGAACTACGACTGGGTCATCACCGACGCCGCCGACGCCGCGTCCGGGCTGGCCGACGGCACGTACTCCGCCGTCGTGACCATCCCGGAGGACTTCTCCGCCGCGGCCACGTCGTTCGGCGGCGACGCGTCCGACGCGAGGCAGGCCACGCTGACGGTCGAGACGGCACCCGGCGGGCGCGTCGTGGACGAGGCGCTCGCGCGCATCGTCACGACCACCGCGACCTCGGTGCTCGGCACGACGCTGACCGAGAACTACGTCGACGGCGTGCTCGTCGGCTTCACGACCCTGAACGAGCAGCTCGGCGAGGCCGCGGACGGCGCCGACCAGCTCGCGGACGGCGCGTCCCAGGCGGACGACGGCGCGACGCGGCTCGCGTCCGGCGCGGGCGAGCTCGCGACCGGCGCCGGGGAGCTCGCGTCCGGGGTCGGCGAGCTCGGCTCGGGCGCCGACCGGCTCGCGTCCGGCGCCGGTGACCTGGCGAGCGGGGCGCAGGGCGTCGCGACGGGATCGCGCCAGGTCGCGGACGGCGTCGCGCAGTCGTCCACGGGCGCGGGCTCGCTCGCCACCGGCGCGCAGGGGCTGGCCGACGGCGTCGCGGCGGTCTCGACCGGCGTGTCCGACCTCGCGACCGGGCTCGGCACGCTCGACGCCTCGATCTCTGCCGTTCCCCTTCCCGACGGCGGGTCGACGTCGCTCCCGTCGCTCGGGACCAGCCTCGCGACGGGGTCACGGGACGTCGCCGGCGGCCTCGCGCAGGTCGTCGCCGGGATCGAGCAGCAGAAGGTCCAGGCGGGGTGCGCGGCGGCCCCGACGTCGCCCGCGTGCGTGGCGCTCGACCAGCAGCTCGCCGCGCTGCGACCGCTCGCGGTGGGCGCGGCGGAGGTCGCGGCGGGGAACGCCGCCCTCGCCGGGGTGCCGTCGGGCGCGGACGGGCCCACCGGGCTGTACGCGCTCGCGGCCGGGGTCGACCAGGCCGCGCAGGGCGCGGACCGGCTCGCGACCGGGGCGGCGCAGGCCGCCACCGGCGCGACGGGCGTGGCCGGGGGCGCGCGCGACCTCTCGACGGGGCTCGGGCAGCTCGCCGGCGGTGCGGACCAGGTGGCCGACGGCGCCGCCCGGCTCGCCGGAGGCGCGGGCGCGCTGTCGTCGGGGGCGGACGGCCTCGCGACCGGCGTCGGGGCGCTCGGGACGGGAGCCGACCAGCTCGCCACGGGGACGCAGGAGCTCGCGACGGGCGCGGGCGACCTCGCGGGCGGCGTCGCGCAGCTCGCGGACGGGACGAGCGAGCTCGCCCAGGGCCTCGGCGACGCGACGGAGCAGATCCCCTCGTACACGGACGCCGAGCGCGAGAACCTCTCCGCGGTCGTCGCGGACCCGGTGGCCGCTCCGGGCGTCGAGGACCTCGGCACCGGGTCGACCGGCCCGCTGTTCGCCGTCCTCGCCCTGTGGCTCGGCGCGCTCGCGATCTTCGTCGCGTTCCCGCCCGTGCCCGCGAAGCTGCTCGGGTCGACCCGGACCGCGGGGCGGCTCGCGCTCGCCGCGCTCGCGCTGCCGGCGGGGATCGCCGCCGCGACGGGCCTCGTGGTCGGCGGCGTCCTCGCCGCGGTCGAGGGAGCGAGCGTGGGCGGCTGGGTCGGCCTGCTCGCGGTCGGCGCGCTCGCGTCGGTGGTCTTCGTCGCGCTCAACCAGGCGCTCGCCGCCCTGCTCGGGAACGTGGGGCGGGCGATCAGCCTGCTCGTCGCGGTCCTGCTCGTCGCGACCGGCATCGTCGCGACCGTCCCTGCCGCGCTCACCGGGCTGCGCGACCTGCTGCCCGTGGGCTCGGCGCTCCGCCTGCTCACGTCGATCGTCGACCCGGGCGCGGCCGGGGGAGCGGGTGACGCCGTCGCGCTGGTGCTCTGGGGCCTCGCGTCCGTCGCGGTGACGACGCTCGTCGTCGCCCGCCGCCGGTCGGTCCGCGTCGAGCAGCTGCTCCGGGCCTGAGCCGGGTCTGGTGCCGAGCGCCGTGGGCGCGAGAGGATGCCTCGCATGACGCACGGGGGCACGGCAGCAGGACGACGGCGGACCGAGCGCGCGGGGCGCCTCGCGAGGGCGCTGGGGGTCGTCGCAGCGGTCGTCGGTACGGCTCTGCTCGTCGCGTGGGCGAACCGGTGGTACGTCGCGGAGATGTTCGCGCGCTCCGCGGGCGCGCCGGACGGCGCCGACTGGTGGTACGTCTACGACCGCCTGCGCCAGGCGCACGTGACCCTCGTCGCGGCGGTCGTCGCGCTCGGCGTCGCCGGGCTCCTGTGGGCCGTCGGCCGCCGGGCGAGGAGCCCGCGGCCGGGACCGGCCGTCGAGGCGCCGGGAGCCTGATCCCGCCGCGTCGCCGTCTGCGTCGGCGTGGCGCGGTGCGGGTGTGGGCGGCGGCCGTCAGACTCGCTCGGCAGGACGCGGACGGCGGGAGCCGTCCGTCGGGCGAGGGGACGGTGCACCGATGGACCAGCAGAAGGCACGGGAGATCAAGTCGCAGCTCGCGGACTACGCGCGTGAGCTCGCGGAGCGGTCGGGGCTGCCGGGCCGGTCGGGCACGGCGATCGAGGCGCGCGACGTGCCCGACGCTGCGGACGTCGTGCGCGCGCCCACTCTCGCGATCGGCCTCGCCCCGCACGACGACGGCGGGTACGCCATCGCGGTCCGGTACCGGCTGGGCGTGCCCACCGCGCGCAGCATCGCGCGCAAGGTCGCCTCGGAGGCGGGGGACACGGTCGACGTGCGACGTACGGGGCGGATCCGGCCCCTCGCCGCGGCGCCGGGTTCGGGGCGTGCGGGCGCCGACGGACCGGGCCTGCGCCCGCCGGTCGTCACGGCCTACGCGACCGGCGAGACCGGCCGGGTCCGGCCGCTGCGTCCCGGGGTCTCGATCGCCCACGTGGACGTCACCGCGGGGACGCTCGGCGCGTTCGTGCGCGTCGCCGAGCCGCCCGTGGTGGGCGCGGACGCCGCGTCGGTCTACGCGCTCTCGAACTGGCACGTGCTCGCGGGGTCGCCGTCCGCCCGGGTCGGGGACGTCGTCGTGCAGCCCGGCCCCGCCGACGGCGGCAGCGCGCCGGACGACCGCGTCGGGGCCCTCGCCGCGCTCGTCCCGCTGGAGGCGGGCGTCACGCAGACCGTCGACGCCGCCGTCGCGCTCCTCGACGACCCGACCGTGGACCCGGAGTACCCAGTCGGCCGGATCACGGAGACCGCGGTCGCGCTCGGCGGTGAGGCGGTCGGGAAGTCCGGCCGGACCACCGGCGTCACGACGGGGCGCGTCACGGCCATCGAGCTCGACGACGTCGTGGTGGGCTACGGCGACGGCCTCGGCGCGCTGCGGTTCGACGACCAGATCGAGGTCGAGTCGACGGGCGACGGGCCGTTCTCGCGCGGCGGCGACTCCGGGTCGCTCGTGTACCGCGAGGACGGGGTCGCGCTGGGGCTGTTGTTCGCGGGGTCGGAGACGGGCGGCGCGAACGGCACGGGGCTCACGTACTGCAACCCGATCGGGACCGTCCTCGAGCGGCTGGGCGCGACGCTGCTCGCGTGACGCCGCCCGGCACGGACTCCCGGCCCTGCCGCGAACGCCCCGACGGGCGCACAATGAGGTCGGGAGGTGGTTCGCCGTGGCGACCCTCGAACGAGCCCGCGAGGCCAAGGCCGCGCTCCGCGACGAGCTCGCGGGCCTCGACGGAGTGACCGGCGTCGGGATCGCCCGTGCCGACGCGTCGGGCGCGCCCGGGCGCGGCCCGCGGGCGACGGACGTCGTCGACGACTGGCTGCTGCGCGTGAACGTGACCTCGGACGACGTCGACGTCCCCGAGACCGTCGACGGCGTGGAGGTCGAGGTCCGCGTCGTCGGGGACGTCACGGCGTCGCGCGTCTGAACCCCGCGACGCCCGCGCGAGAGGGCCGGGGAGGTCGCCACCCACACCGCGGCCCGGCGTCGCCCCGTGGGCGGCACCGGGCCGGGTCGCCGGGTCACCGGTCGACGTGCTCACCGGGTCGACGTGCTCACCGGGTCACGACGCGCGGGCGTAGCGGGTGGGGTCGGCGTCGAAGAGGGGGCCGCACGACGAGCAGCACAGCCAGTAGCGGACGCCCTCGTGGTCACGGACGAGCCCGGCCGCCTCGGCGTGCGCCTTGACGGTCGTGCTGCCGGGCATGACGGGGCACTCGGCGAGGTCGTCGTCCGGCACGGAGCCGACCGAGGGTGCGGCGTGCGCGTGACAGGCGCCGGCCGGCTCGGGGCGGGCGTCGTCGTGCGGCGGGGCGTCGTCGTGGTGGTGGCACATGCGGGTCCTCCTGAGGGTCGGTACGGTCAGACGCCGGCGAGCTGCGCGGCCGGCGCGGTCGGGGTGGTGGCCGTCGGGTCCGGGCTCGTGGCCCGGCTCCGGAACGACCGCAGGCGCAGGCTGTTGCCCACGACGAAGACGCTGGAGAACGCCATCGCGGCGCCGGCGAGCATGGGGTTGAGCAGGCCGAGCGCGGCCAGCGGGATCGCGGCGACGTTGTAGGCGAACGCCCAGAAGAGGTTCACCTTGATCGTGCCGAGGGTCCGGCGTGACAGGCGGATCGCGTCGGCCGCGGAGCGCAGGTCGCCCCGCACGAGCGTGATGTCGGCGGCCTCGATCGCGACGTCCGTCCCGGTCCCCATGGCGAGGCCCAGGTCCGCCTGGGCCAGAGCGGCGGCGTCGTTCACGCCGTCGCCGACCATCGCGACGACCTTGCCCTCGCCCTGGAGGCGGCTGACGACGTCGACCTTGTCGCGCGGCATGACCTCCGCGATCACCTCGTCGATGCCCACCTCGGCCGCGATCCGGCGTGCGACGGTCGCGTTGTCCCCGGTGAGGAGCACCGGGGTGAGGCCGAGTGCGCGGAGCTGGCGGATCGCCTCGGCGCTCGTGGGCTTGACCGCGTCGGCCACCACGAGGACGCCGCGGGCGCGCCCGTCCCAGCCGACGACGACGGCGGTGCCGCCCTGCTCCTCGGCGCGGGCCTTGGCGTCGGCGAGGTCGCGCGGGAGGTGCTGCGCCCACTCGGCGAGGAGCGACTCGCGGCCGACGAGCACGGCGTGCCCGTCCACGACGCCCTGCACGCCCTTGCCCTCGACGTTGGTGAACTCCGCGGGCACGGGGAGCGGGCCCACCTCCTGGGCGGCGCCCCGGGCGATCGCCCGGGCGACCGGGTGTTCTGAGGCGTCCTCGAGCGCCCCGGCGAGGCGCAGGAGCTCGGCGCGGTCGACACCGGTGCCCGTGACGACGTCGGTCAGCGTCATGACGCCCGTCGTCACGGTCCCTGTCTTGTCGAGCACGACGGTGTCCACGGTCCGGGTGGACTCCAGCACCTCGGGTCCCTTGATGAGGACGCCCATCTGGGCTCCGCGGCCCGTCCCGACGAGCAGCGCCGTCGGGGTGGCGAGACCGAGCGCGCACGGGCACGCGATGATGAGCACCGCGACGGCGGCGGTGAACGCGGCCGAGGCCGGCGCGCCGGCGCCGAGCCACGCGCCGAGGGTGCCGACGGCGATCGCGATGGCGACGGGGACGAAGACGGCCGAGACGCGGTCGGCCAGCCGCTGGACCTGGGCCTTGCCGGACTGCGCGTCCTCGACGAGGCGGGCCATCTGCGCGAGCTGGGTGTCGCCGCCGACGCGCGTCGCGCGCACGACGAGCCGCCCGCCCGCGTTGACGGTCGCACCGGTGACGGCGTCGCCCTCGCCCACCTCGACGGGCACGGACTCGCCCGTGAGCATCGAGGCGTCGACGGCGGACGTGCCGGCCACGACCGTGCCGTCCGTCGCGATCTTCTCGCCGGGGCGCACGACGAACTCGTCGCCCACGGCGAGCTCCGAGATCGGGACGCGGGTCTCGGCGCCGTCGCGCAGCACCGCCACGTCCTTGGCCCCGAGCTCGAGCAGGGCGCGCAGCGCGGCGCCCGCCTGCCGCTTGGACCGCTTCTCGAAGTAGCGGCCCGCGAGGATGAAGGTCGTGACGCCGGCCGCGACCTCCAGGTAGATGTTCCCGGCGCCGTCGGTGGGCGCCACGGACAGCGTGAACGGGTGGGTCATGCCCGGCTCGCCCGCCGTGCCGAGGAACAGCGCGTAGAGGGACCAGAGGAACGCGGCGCTGGTCCCCACGGAGATGAGGGTGTCCATCGTCGCCGCACCGTGGCGCAGGTTGGTCCACGCGGCGCGGTGGAACGGCCAGGCCGCCCACACCACGACGGGCGCGGCGAGCACGAGGCTGGCCCACTGCCAGTACGTGAACTGGAGCGCGGGGACCATCGCCATCGCGATGACCGGGACCGAGAGCACGACGGCCCCGACGAGGCGCTGCCGCAGCGCGGTGAGCTCGGGGTCGGCGTCGTCCGCCTCGCCCGGCGTCGGGACCTCGGGGTCCTCGACGCGCGGGAGCTGGGCGGTGTACCCCGTCTTCTCGACCTCGGCGATGAGCGTGGCCGCGTCGACGCCCTCCGGGACGGTGACCTTCGCCTTCTCCGTCGCGTAGTTCACGGTCGCGGTGACGCCCTCGAGCCGGTTGAGCTTCTTCTCGATCCGCATGGCGCACGAGGCACAGGTCATCCCGCCGATCTCGAGCTCGACGAACGTCCCCGGCGGCGGGGCGGCCGATGTCGTCATGAGGTTCTCCTTCCGGCCGGGCGGCGTGCCGCCCGGTGCAGGGTCGTCAGTGGTCGTGCGGGGTGGTGTCGTGGTCGGCCGCGGGGGCGTCGCCCGTCGCGTCGGCGGCGGGAGCGGCCTCGACCGTGAAGGCGGCGGTGCGTACCTGACCCTCGACCTGGAAGTCGAGGTAGAGGAGGTACCGGCCCGCGGTGGGCGCCTCGACGCCGAACGTCACGGTCGGGCCCGACACCTCGCCCGGCACTGCCTCGGCGCCCTCGGGGTGGGCGTGCAGGTAGGCGAGGTCGCCGTCACGGAGCGCGACGAGGTGACCGAAGGCACCGAGGTACGGCTCGAGCGTCGTGACCGGCTCGCCGTCCCGCGTGACCTGGAGCGTCAGCCGCGAGACGGCCCCGGCCTCGAGGTTCCCCTCGAGCGTGACGTCGTACCCGTCGACCGATGCGGTGGTCGTCGGGGCGTCCGCCCGGACGGGCACGACGTCGCCCGCGACCTCGACGGTGCGGCTCAGGGTGAGCGGGTCGCCGCCGGTGGGGACGGCGTCGGCGTACACGCGGTAGGTGCCCGCGGCGTTCCACGTCCAGGGCACCGACCAGCGGCCTGCCTCGTCCAGCTCGGGGTGGGCGTGGCGGTAGTGCGCCCCGTCGGAGCGCACGACGACCAGGTGCAGGCGCTGCTCGTGCGCGACGGCGAAGTCGGTCACCGGAGCGCCCGCGGGGTCGGTCAGGGTGAAGGCGAGCTCGCCGGGCGTGCCCGGCGTCCGTGGCGCCTCGATCTCGCCGAGCGTGTAGCCGCCCTGCTCCAGGGACAGTCCGCCGACCATGTCCGCTCCTCTCGTGGTCTCCTGCGGGGGGTCGTCGCTCGTCGCGACGTGCTGCTCCGGCGCGTGCGCGGCGGGCGGCTCCGGCAGCGCGCCCTCGGGGACGACGGCGCCCGCGACCGCGGCCGAGGCCACGAACACGACCCCGAGCCCGGCGACGTAGAGCCCGATCCGGGCGGGGGCTCTCATCGCACCCGCTTCGCGCTGTAGCCGGCCTCGTCGACGGCGGCGAGGACCGCGACGTCGTCGAGGGGCTGGTCGGCCGTGACGACGAGCCGACCGGTGGTCGCGCTGACGTCGATCGCGGTGACGCCGGGCACCTGCCCGACCTCCTCGCGCACCGACATCTCGCAGTGGCCGCACGTCATGCCGGTCACCTGGTACTCGATCTCGACGATGCTCACGACGTTCCTCCTCGGTGCTGATACCCCCATGGGGTATGACTAGGATGGCGAATATACCCAGAGGGGGTATCGAGGTCAAGGAGGAGAGATGCGCGACGTGGACAGGCCGGCGGACGTGGTGGTGGTCGGTGGCGGAGCCGCCGGCCACGCCGCCGTGACGACGCTGCGCGGCGAGGGGTTCGACGGTCGCGTCGTTCTCGTGCACGGCGAGGAGGAGGCGCCCTACCTGCGCACCCTCGTCGACAAGGCGATCCTCCAGGGCCTGCTCACCGCGGAGCAGGCCGCCCTGCCCGTGCCGCCCGACGTCGAGCTCGTGCGGGCGCGCGCGACCGGGCTGGACCCCGCGCGGCGGGCCGTCGTCCTCGCGGACGGGCGCGAGCTCACCGCCGCCGCCGTGGTCCTCGCGACCGGCGCGGTCCCTCGACCCGGCCCGGCCGTGGACCGCATGCCGGCGCTCGCGGGCGCCGACGCCGGGGAGCCCCGCGTGGTGCACCTGCACACCGCGCGGGACGCCGTGCGGTTGCGTGCCCTGCTCGGCCCCGATCCCGCGCGGCGCACGGTCACCGTGCTCGGCGCCGGATTCGTCGGATCCGAGACCGCCGCCTGGCTCGCCGAGGCCGGCGCGACCGTCCACCTCGTCGCCCGTTCCCGGCTCCCCCTCGCCGGGGCGCTCGGGGCCGCGGTCGCGCGCGCCGTCGCCCTGCTCCACGAGGAGCACCTCGACGCCCACCTCGGCCGCCGGGTGGAGGCGGTGACGGAGCATCCGGGCGGCGTCACCGTGCGCCTCGCGGGCGGGGCGACCCTGGAGTCCGACCTCGCCGTCGTCGCGCACGGCACCGCGCCCGCCGCGCCCGGCACCGGCGGCGGCGTCGACGTCGACGACCGCCTCGCTGTTCCCGGCGCGCCCGGCCTGCTCGCCGCCGGGGCGGTCGCCGTCCACCGGGGCCGGCGCGGACGACGGTTCCGGACCGACCACTGGGACGCCGCCGCCGCGCAAGGCACCCACGCGGCGCGCGCCGTCCTGCGCCGTCTCGTCGGCGGCCCGGACCCCGGCCCGTACGTGCCCGACGCCGGGTTCACTCTCGTGCTGCACGGCACCCAGGTCGCCGGGTTCGGCGTCGCCGTGCCCGGCGCGACCCCGGAGCACCGCACGCTCGACGGCGGCGGGCTGCTCACCGAGCTCCGCGTCGGGGGCGACCTCGTCGCGGCGGTCGGTCTCGGTGCGACGCGTGAGCTCCACGCGCTGCGCTCCGAGCTGCGCCGGCCCTGAGGTGGTGGCTCCGGGGTGTCTGCCTCGGGCGTGCTCGGGCGCGAGAATGGTCGCGTGACCACCGAGCGACTTCCCCGTGTCCGCGCGTCCGAGCTCGTCGGGCGCGGCTGGCTCAACACCGGCGGCCGCGACCTGACCCTCGCCGACCTGCGCGGCAAGATCGTGCTGGTCGACTTCTGGACCTTCTGCTGCGTCAACTGCCTGCACGTCCTCGACGAGCTGCGCGAGCTCGAGGAGCGGCACCGCGACGTGCTGGTCGTCGTCGGCGTGCACTCGCCGAAGTTCGAGCACGAGGCGGACCCGGCGGCGCTCGCGGCCGCGGTCGAGCGGTACGAGGTCCACCATCCCGTGCTCGACGACCCCGAGCTCGTCACGTGGTCCGCGTACGCGGCGCGCGCCTGGCCGACGCTCGTGGTCGTCGACCCCGAGGGCTACGTCGTCGCGCAGATGGCGGGGGAGGGGCACGCGTCCGCGATCGCCGCCCTCGTCGAGGAGCTCGTCGCGGAGCACGACGCGAAGGGCACGCTGCACCGGGGCGACGGCCCGTACGTGGCGCCTGCGCCGTCGTCCGGCACGCTGCGCTTCCCCGCGAAGGCGATCGAGCTGCCCGGCGGCAACCTCCTCGTCGCGGACGCGGGGCACCACGCGCTCGCCGAGCTCCTGCCCGACGGCGAGACCCTCGTCCGGCGCATCGGGTCCGGCGAGCGCGGGCTCGCCGACGGCGGCCCCGACGACGCGCGGTTCGCCGAGCCGAACGGGCTGTGCCTCGTCCCCGAGCGGGAGCGTGCGACGTACGGGTTCGACGTCCTCGTGGCGGACACCGCGAACCATGCGCTCCGCGGGGTGCGGCTCGCCGACGGGCACGTGACGACGGCCGCGGGCACCGGCGACCAGTTCATGGTGGGCGGGGTCGAGAACGTCGTCGTCCGTGACGACGAGGGCACGCCCCGGCTCGGACCGTTCGATCCGGGCTCCACCTACGCCCCGCGCGACGTGCGGCTCTCCTCGCCGTGGGACGTCGCCTGGTCGGACGAGCTGGCCGGCTTCGTCGTGGCGATGGCGGGCCACCACACGTTGTGGGCCTTCGACGGGTGGAAGCTCGGGCTGCTGGCCGGGACGATGAACGAGGGTCTGGAGGACGGGTCGGGAGGATCAGCCTGGTTCGCGCAGCCGTCCGGGCTGGCCGTCGCATCCGACGGCGCCGTCTGGGTCGCCGACGCCGAGACCTCGGCGCTGCGCCGCGTGTCCGGGCTGGGCGGTGGCGTCGCCGTGGTGCCCGAGGGCGTCGAGGTGCGGACCGCCGTCGGGCAGGGCCTGTTCGACTTCGGCCACCGGGACGGCCCGGCCGAGCAGGCGCTGATGCAGCACCCGCTCGGGGTCGCGACGCTGCCGGACGGGAGCGTCGTCGTCGCCGACACCTACGACGGCGCGCTGCGCCGGTTCGCGCCCGCGGCCGGGGAGGCCGGGAGCGTCGGGGACGACACCTCCGGGACTCGTCTCGCCGGCGAGGTCACGACCCTGGCGACGGGCCTCGTGGAGCCGAGCGGCGTCGTCGTGCAGGTGGGCGAGGGGCCGGACGGCGAGCCGCAGGTCCACCTGCTCGTCGTGGAGTCCGCGGCGCACCGCCTGACGCGCGTCGCGCTCCCGGCGTCGCTCGCGGGCGAGGTGCTCGACGGCGGCGCGCACCGCACGCAGCGCCCCGTGACCGACATCGGGGCCGGGCCGCTGTGGCTCGACGTCCCGTTCGTCCCGGCGCCGGGGCAGAAGCTCGACGACCGGTTCGGCCCGTCGACGGAGCTGAGCGTGAGCGCGACGCCGCCCGAGCTGCTGCTGTCCGGGGACGGGACGGGCGTCGAGCTCGGGCGCGACCTCGTCATCAACCCGGAGGTCCGCGAGGGCGTGCTGCACGTGACCGCGCGGGCGGCGTCGTGCGACGTCGTCCCGCTCGGCCCGGACGGCGAGCCCGACCCGGACGTGTTCCCCGCGTGCCATCTCGCGCAGCAGGACTGGGGCGTGCCGGTCCGTGTCGTCGACCGCGGTGAGCCGGGCGACGTCCCGACCCTCACGCTGCCTCTGAGGGGGTAGGCCGGCGTCGCGGGGCCCAGCCCGGGCTGGTGCCGGACATGCCCAGGGCCAGGCTTCGAGGAAGCCTGGCCCTGGGTGCGGGTGTCGTCAGCAGACGGTCCAGGAGTGGCCGAGGATGTGGCCCGCGGTGCTGAAGACCTTGGACTGGCCGGCCAGGAGCCGGTAGGAGGCGGTGGCCTTCGCCCCTCCGCCGTTGGCGTAGGACACCACGAGGACCCTGCAGCTCCCGAACGTGTTGGTGTACGTCCGGGTCTCGGCCGCGTTCGCGACGGTGGGCGCAGCGACGGCCAGCGCCGCAGCGGTGGCGACGACGGCGACGAGCCTCTTGAACTTCATCGTTCCCCCTCCATTGGGTGGTGATGCCCGGGGCATCGTGGCACCAGGCTCGCCCCCTGTGGGCGTGGTGCCGGAGGAAGCCTTGCATATGGAAGGGGTCCGCACAATAGGTCGGTCGCGGTCTCCGATCCCGCGGAAGGATGGTCAGCCCCAGGTGAGGAGCTCCTCGCCGCGGGCGGCCCAGGCGCCCACCTCCGCGAGGGAGGTCACGTCGTCCGGGGCGGCCTCGAGCGCGACGACCGGGCACACGGCGGACCGGCCGCCGGCACGGACGGCCTTCGGGTCCCACGAGACGAGGACGGTGCCGCGCTCGACGTGGTCGCCCTGCGCGACGTGCGTGGTGAAGCCCTCGCCGCCGAGCTGGACGGTGTTGATGCCGAGGTGGACGAGGACCGCACGGCCGTCGTCGTGCTGGACGACGAACGCGTGCGGGTGCAGCTTGACGACCGTGCCCGTGATGGGCGCGACGGCCTCGCCGCCCTGCGCGTCGTCGGGCTCGACGGCGAGCCCCGGGCCGACGAGCCCGGCGGAGAAGACGGGGTCGTCGACGTCGCCGACGTCCACGACCGTGCCCGTGACGGGGACGAGCACCGTGAGCGGCGCCGCCATCAGCGCAGGTCCTCGATGTCGGAGGCGATGTTGTCGGCGTCGGGCCCGACGATGACCTGGATCGCCGCGCCCGAGCGCACGACGGCGATCGCCCCGGCGGCGGTCAGCGTGGCGTCGTCGACGAGCGCCGGGTCCTCGACCTCGACGCGCAGGCGCGTGATGCACGCCTCCAGGTCGAGGACGTTCGCGTCGCCGCCGAGGCCTCGGAGAATCTGCTCTGCCTTGCTCACGGGTGCTCCTCGTGGTCGTGTTCCGGCTGGGGCCGGGTCAGGTGTCCCGGCCGGCAGCCGTGCCGGTCGGGGTGCGCGGGGCGCGCGGGGTCGGGGCGCCGTCGCCGGGGTGGTGCGACGGCGGTGGTGCTGCGGTGGTGCCGGTCCTCACATGAGGTCGGCGAGGTCGGACGCGATCGTGTCGACCTGCGGGCCGACGACGACCTGGACGACCCGGCCGTTGACCATGACGCCGAACGCCCCGGCGCGCCGCAGGAGCGCGGCGTCGACGAGCGCGGGGTCCTTGACGAGCGATCTGAGCCGCGTGGTGCACGGGTCGATCTCGTCGATGTTGGCCACCCCGCCGAGGCCGGCGAGGATCGTCGCGGCGCGCTCTGCGTCGGACTGTGTCATCGGTCGTTCCCTTCGGTCGCCCGGGCCGGCACTGGCACGGGGTCGAGGTGGTCGGTGGTCGTCGTGCCGGGGGTGCTCGTCGGGTCGGTCGCGCCGCTGCGCGGCACGAGCGTCGGTCGCGCCTCGCGCAGCGGGACGAACACGCTGTACCGGTCGCCGCGGTAGCTCGACCGGGAGTACATGAGCGGCGCGTCGCCTGCGAACGTGCGGCGCACCGTGCGCATGACGGCTCGCGAGGCACGCAGCCCGAGGAGCTTCTGCTCCTGCACCGTGGCGTCGGACGCGGTGATGGTGTCCTCGCCCCAGGTGGGGGCCAGGCCGCGCTCGCGCAGGGCGCCGTAGAGGCTCTCGGGGACGCCGTCGTCGAGCAGGTCGGGCGCGAGGTCGACGGGGATCCACGCCTCCTCGACGCTCATGGGGGAGCCGTCGGCGGAGCGCAGGCGCACCACGTGGTGCATGGGGTCGCCCGTCGCGCGCCCGAGCGACTCGGCGACCGACGCCGGCGCGGGCGCCGTGCCGACCTCGAGCACCTCGCTGCCCGGCTCCATGCCGCGGCGTCGCGCCTCCTCGCCGAACGTCGTGAGGCGCATCTCGAAGTCCGCGCGGGGCGGGGCGACGAACGTCCCGCGACCCTGCGCGCGCTCGAGCACGCCCTCGGTGACGAGCGCGTCGATCGCCTGGCGCACGGTCATGCGCGAGACGCCGAACTTCTCGGTCAGGCTGCGCTCGGAGGGCACCGCGTCGCCGACGGAGAGCTCGCTCGCCACGAGGTCGGCGAGGTAGGCGCGCACCGTGAGGTACTTGTGCTCGCTCGCCTGCGATCGTGACCTGCTCATCGTCGTGCCGCGTCCTCGTCGTCGTCCTGGTCCTTCGTCCGCGTCCGTGCCCTGGCCGGACGGACGACCCTGCGTCGGTGCCTCGATCTCCACGGGTGCATTGTCCGTCGTGCGACCTGCGGCGACGCGGGTCCTGGACCTGTCCGTGTGTCCCGGGTCACCTCCGGGGGTTGACACATCATGAGGTCTAGACCACTCTTCCTGCAAGTGGTCCAGACAACCTGGACCGGATGTCCGGCACGACGAGCCAGGAACGACCCCAGTCGTCCTCGGCGTGCCCGGAGACCGGCAACGACGCCTGTACGACGTCGCGCCACCGCTGCCGCACGACGCACCTCGGCCTGCGCCCCAGGCCCACCCAGGAGGAGAACGACACATGACCACCGTCGCCGAACCGACGAGGACGAAGAAGGGGGTGCCCGGCTTCGCGCAGCTCCAGCGCGTCGGGCGCTCCCTCATGCTGCCCATCGCGTCCCTGCCCGCCGCCGCGCTGCTGCTGCGGCTCGGACAGGCCGACTTCCTCGGGGCGGACGGGGCTGCGGGGACGTTGCCGTGGATGCAGTACGTCGCCGACGTCTTCGCCTCGGCCGGTAACGCCCTGTTCGCGAACCTCCCGCTGCTGTTCGCCGTCGGTGTCGCCGTCGGCTACGCGAAGAAGGCGGACGGCTCGACGGGCCTCGCCGCCGTGATCGGGTACCTGGTCTTCAAGGGCGTGAGCGACGCGCTCTCGCCGGCGGTGCTCGGCGTCGCGCCGGAGGGCGAGGACCAGGAGCTCATCAACTACGGCGTACTCGGCGGGATCGTCATCGGCCTGACCGCGGCGCTGCTCTTCCAGAAGTACTACCGCATCAAGCTGCCCCCCTACCTCGCGTTCTTCGGGGGCCGCCGCTTCGTCCCCATCGTCACCGCCGGTGTCGCGGTGCTCATCGCCGTCGTCGGCGCGCTCATCTACCCGGCGTTCGACACCGGCTTCACCGCCGTGGGCGACTGGGTCACCGGCTCGACGATCCTCGGTGCCTTCGTCTACGGGACGGTGAACCGCCTCCTCCTGCCGGTCGGGCTGCACCACCTGCTCAACTCCCTCCCGTGGTTCCAGTTCGGCGAGTACACCGACGCGAACGGCGAGGTGTGGAACGGCGACATCGCCCGCTTCCTGCACGGCGACCCGACGGCCGGGACCTTCATGACCGGGTTCTTCCCGATCTTCATGTTCGCGCTGCCCGCCGCGGCGCTCGCGATCGTCCACACCGCCAAGTCGAAGAACCGCAAGGTCGTCGCGGGCATCATGGGCTCGGCCGCGCTCGTCGCGTTCGTCACCGGCGTCACCGAGCCGCTCGAGTTCGCCTTCGTCTACGTCGCCTACCCGCTCTACGCGATCCACGCCGTGCTCACGGGCACGTCGCTGGCGCTCGTCAACGCGATCGGCATCCGTGACGGCTTCGGCTTCTCCGCGGGCGCGATCGACTACCTGCTGAACTTCCGGATCGCCGAGATGCCGCTCCTGCTCATCCTCATCGGTCTCGGGTACGCGGTGATCTACTACTTCCTCTTCCGCTTCGTCATCACGCGGTGGAATCTCAGGACGCCGGGTCGCGAGGACGACGACGCCGACGGTGCGATCGCCGACACCGGCGCGGCGCAGGACGCGGACGCCCCTGCCGGTGCGTCCGAGAGGTCCGCGACCGCGGACGAGGCGAGCACGGCCGGGCGCGGAGCGTCCGCGCGCTCCGACGAGGCGCGAGGCGGGAGCTCGGCGTGACCGTCGCCGACGACGCGACGCGCGCACCCGCGCGGGTCTCCGACCCGGGGCTGACCGGCGTGCCGGTCAGCCCCGGGCGGGGGGCGGGGACGGTCGTGCGCATGCCCGACCCGGTCCCCGAGCCCGACCCGGCCCCGCTCGCCGCGGACAGCACGGACGCCGACGTGGACCTCGCGGTGACGCAGGTCCTCGCGGCGGTCACCACCGTCCAGGAGGACCTCACGGCCCGCGCCGCGCGGGCCGAGGGCACCGCGGCGGAGGTGCTCGGCGTGACCGCCGCGATGGCGGCGGACCCCGCCCTGGCGCGCGACGCCGTCGGGCGGGTGCGCGAGCAGCGCTCCACCCCGGCGCGTGCGGTGTGGGACGCGGCGGGCGTCGTCGTCGGGCAGCTCGAGGCCCTGGGCGGGCTCATGGCCGAGCGGGCGCGCGACGTGCGCGACGTGCGCGACCGGATCGTCGCGACGCTGCTCGGCCTGCCTGCCCCGGGCGTGCCCGACCCGGGGTTCGCGTTCGTGCTCGTCGCGGACGACCTCGCGCCCGCGGACACCGCGCAGCTCGACCCCGAGCGCGTGCTCGCGGTCGTGACGCGCGGCGGCGGGCCGACGTCGCACACGGCGATCCTCGCGCGCTCCCTCGGCATCCCGGCCGTCGTGGCGGTCGAGGACGCGCTGACGCTGCACGACGGCGAGACGGTGCTCGTGGACGGCGGGCTCGGCACGGTCGAGCGCGAGCCGTCCGCCGAGGACGTGGCCGCCGTCGTCGCCGCGCGGGGCGCCCGGGGCGAGCGCCGCCGGTTCGACGGCGAGGGCCGGACGGCGGACGGTCGTCGCGTCGAGCTCCTCGCCAACGTCGCGAACGGGGAGGACGCGCGGGCCGCCGCGGAGGCGGGCGCGGAGGGCGTGGGGCTCTTCCGCACCGAGGTGTGCTTCCTGGGCCGCACGGTCGAGCCGACGATCGACGAGCAGGTCGTGGCCTACCGCGAGGTGCTCGCGGCTTTCGGCGGGCGCAAGGTCGTCGTGCGCACGCTCGACGCGGGCGCGGACAAGCCGCTCCCGTTCGTCACGCCCGAGGCCGAGCCCAACCCGGCGCTCGGCGTGCGCGGGCTGCGTACCGCCCGCCGGCACCCCGAGGTGCTCGACCGCCAGCTCACGGCGATCGCGCGCGCCGCGGCGGCGGAGTCAGCCGACGTGTGGGTCATGGCGCCGATGATCGCGACGCCCGACGAGGCGGAGTCGTTCGTCGCGCTGTGCGCGGAGCACGGCCTCGGCATCGCGGGCGTGATGATCGAGGTACCGGCCGCGGCCCTCGGTGCGCGCTGGGTGCTCGCCAAGGCGTCGTTCGCGAGCATCGGCACGAACGACCTCACGCAGTACACGATGGCCGCGGACCGCGAGGTCTCCGACCTGGCGCGCCTGTCGACGGCCTGGCAGCCGACGGTCCTCGCGCTCGTCGGGGCCACGGGATCGGGGGCGGCGCTCAACGGTCGCCCGCTCGGCGTCTGCGGCGAGGCGGCCGCCGACCCGGTGCTCGCGCCGGTGCTGGTGGGGCTCGGCGTGACGTCGCTGTCCATGACGCCCCGTGCGCTCGCGGACGTCGCCGTGGTGCTGGCCGCGACGACGTCGGAGCAGTGCGAGGAGCTCGCGTTCCTCGCGCTCCAGCAGCCCACGCCCGACGCCGCCCGCGCGGCCGTGCGCGCCCACCTCCCGATCCTCGCGGAGCTGGGCCTCTAGCCCGCGCCCGGCCTCGCTGCCGAACCCGGGGTTGTTCCTCACCGACTCGTCACGGTGGGGAGCAACCCCGGGTTCGGCGCACCCGGGGGTGTTCGTGCACCGCTGCAGCACCAGGTGGGCGTCGTTTCTCCTGAGCCTCGAGGCGCTCGCGGAGACGGGCCCGACCGGCTCAGGCGACCTCGGTCTGCTCCAGGAAGGACGCGAGCGCGTCGATCGACGCGCTCGCGTCGTCGCCGTCGGCGTCGGTCGACAGCACGACCTCGTCCCCGGCGGTCACGCCGAGCGTCATGACGCTGAGGATGCTCGCGGCCTCCACGGGGTCGCCGCCCTGCTTGGCGATGCGCACGGGGGCGGGCTGGGCGGCCGCGGCCTTGACGAACAGGGCGGCGGGTCGGGCGTGAAGGCCTTCGGTGATCGCGACGACGACGGCACGGTCCATGGGTGCTCCTCCGGCAGACAAGTGGTCTGGACCAGTGCATCCTAGGGGATCGCACGCCGAAAAGGGAGGGGCTGACGTCCTTCCGTGCCCGCGAGCCTCACACGTCCCGGGCGGCCCCCGCTCCGTCGCGCCGGTCGAGCGTCGAGCGCGCGGCCGCGAGCCGCGCGATCGGGACGCGGTACGGCGAGCACGACACGTAGTCGAGCCCGATCTCGTCGAACAGCGCGACGGACGCCGGGTCGCCGCCGTGCTCGCCGCACACCCCGGCGTGCAGCCCCGGCCGGGCGCGGCGCCCGCGCTCCAGCCCGACGTGCACGAGCTCGCCGACCCCGTCCCGGTCGATCGTCGCGAACGGGTTCGTGCCCACGACCCCCGACTCCAGGTACGCGGTGAGGAACGACCCCTCCGCGTCGTCGCGCGAGATGCCGAGCGTCGTCTGCGTGAGGTCGTTCGTGCCGAACGAGAAGAACTCCGCGTGCTCGGCGACGCGGTCCGCGACGAGCGCCGCGCGGGGCAGCTCGATCATCGTCCCGACGGCGTACGGCAGCGGGGCGTCCGCGCCCGCGAGCTCCTCCGCCATCGTCGCGTCGACGACCTCGCGCATGCGCCGCAGCTCCTCCGCGAACCCGACGAGCGGCACCATGATCTCCACGCGCGGGTCGTGCCCGGCCGCGCGGACGGCGAGGGCGGCGCGCGCGATCGCCCGCACCTGCATCGCGGCGATCTGCGGGTGCAGCAGCGCGAGCCGCACGCCCCGCGTGCCGAGCATGGGATTCGTCTCGCTCAGCCTGCGCACCTGCGCGAGGAGGCGACGCGCCCGGGCGAGCCGCGCCGTCGTCTCCCCGCCGCCCGCCGCGGCGGCCCAGCCCTCGGCGACGGCGTCCGTCCCGTGCAGGGGCGCGCCGGGGTCCCCGACCTCGTCCTCGAGCCGCTGCACGACGAGGGACTGCTCGACGAGGTCGGGCAGGAACTCGTGCAGGGGCGGGTCGAGGAGCCGGATCGTCACGGGCAGCCCGGACATCGCGGCGAAGATCTCCTCGAAGTCGGCCTGCTGCATGGGCAGCAGGCGGTCGAGGGCCGCGGCGCGCGCGGCGTCGGTCTCGGCGAGGATCATCTCGCGCACCACGGGCAGCCGGTCGGGCGCCATGAACATGTGCTCGGTGCGGCACAGCCCGATGCCCTCGGCCCCGAGCTCGCGGGCCTTCGCCGCGTCCTCGCCGGTGTCGGCGTTCGCGCGCACGCCGAGGCGCCGCACGTCGTCCGCCCACCCGAGCACGGTCCGGAAGTCGTCGGTGACCTGGGGCGGCACGAGCGGCAGCGCGCCCGCGTAGACGTCGCCGGTCGTGCCGTCGAGCGTGATCGTGTCGTCCTCGGTGAGCACGTGGTCCCCGACGTGGACGCGCCGCCCCTCGACGTCGATCCGCAGCGCGCCGGCGCCCGCGACGCACGGCTTGCCCATGCCGCGTGCGACGACCGCGGCGTGCGACGTCATGCCGCCGTGCGCCGTGAGCACACCCTGGGCGGCGATGACGCCCGCGATGTCGTCCGGGTTCGTCTCCCACCGCACGAGCACGACGGCCTCGCCGGCCTTGCCCCGCTCGGCCGCGGTCTCGGCGTCGAGCACCACGCGCCCGACGGCGGCCCCCGGCGACGCGTTGAGCCCGCGCGTGAGCGGGGTCGCGCCGTGGCCGGGGTCGAGCGCCGGGTGCAGCAGCTGGTCGAGCTGCGCCGGGTCCAGGCGCCGCAGGGCGGTGTCCCGGTCGATCACGCCCTCCTCGACGAGCTCGCGTGCGACGCGCAGGGCGGCCTGCGCGGTGCGCTTCCCGGTGCGGGTCTGGAGGAGGTAGAGCGCGCCGTCGTCCACCGTGAACTCGATGTCCTGCAGGTCGCCGTAGTGCTGCTCGAGCCGGTCCATGGTCGCGCGCAGCTCGCGGAACGCGTCGGGCAGCACGGTCTCCATCTCCGCGAGGGGCCGGGGCGTGCGGATGCCGGCGACGACGTCCTCGCCCTGCGCGTCCACGAGGAACTCGCCGTAGAGCTCCTTGGCGCCCGTGGCGGGGTTGCGCGTGAAGCACACACCGGTCGCCGACGTCGCGCCCTTGTTGCCGAACACCATCTGCATGACGTTCACGGCCGTGCCGAGGTCGTCGGGGATGCCGTTCGCCTTCCGGTAGACGGCCGCGCGCGGGTTGCCCCACGACGCGAAGACCGCGTCGACCGACCGCCGGAGCTGCTCGTGCGGGTCCGTCGGCAGGTCCTCGCCCGTGTGCTGCCGCGCGACGGCGCGGAACGTCGCGACGAGCCCGCGCAGGTCGTCCGCGTCCAGGTCGGTGTCCTGCGCGACGCCGCGGCGCGCCTTGAGCGCGTCGAGCTCGTCCTCGAACGCGTGGGCGGGCACGCCCTCGACCACCTCGCCGTACATCTGCACGAACCGCCGGAAGGAGTCCCACGCGAAGCGCGCATTGCCGGACTCGGCCGCGAGCCCCTCGACCGAGTCGTCCGAGATTCCCAGGTTGAGGATCGTGTCCATCATCCCGGGCATCGAGAACACGGCTCCCGAGCGCACCGACACGAGCAGCGGGCGCTCGCGCGCGCCGAGGCGTCGCCCCGTGCGCTCCTCGAGCGCGTCGAGGTGCGCGACGACCTCGTCCCACAGGCCGTCCGGCCACGACCCGCCGCGCGCCATGGCCGCGACGCACGCCGCCGTCGTCACGGTGAAGCCGTCCGGCACGGGCACGCCGATGCGCCGCATCTCCGCGACGCCCGCGCCCTTGCCGCCCAGCAGAGCCCGCATGTCTGCGCGGCCCTCCGCGAGGTCGTAGACGTACCGGTCGCTCATGGCTGCTCCTCGTGGTCGGCGGCGGTGGCCGCGCTGTCTCCTGCCCGACGGCGGTCCGCCGGCCGGGCCTGGGGGGTCGCCCGGGCGAGGTCGTCGCCCGGGGGCCGTGCCGCGTCGTCGGGCGCGAGGGCACGACGGCGCGCGGCGACGAGCTCGACGACGCGCCCCGCCGCCTCCTCGAGCGCGAGCGTCGTCGTGTCGAGCACGGGGCAGCCGAGGCGCCGCTGCAGCCGGGCGACCTCGTCGAGCTCGTCGTGGATGCGCGCGAGGTCGGCGTACCCGCCGAGGGCTGTGCCGCCCGGGCCACCGCGGCCCGCGACGCCCATGGCGTGCACGCGGCGCTGCCGGATCTCGAGCAGGCGCCCGGGGTCGATCGTCAGGCCCACGACCTTCCAGCGCTCGGCCTCGAACAGCTCGCGCGGGGGCGCGACGCCCGGGACGAGCGGGATGTTGGCGGTCGGGTAGCCGAGATAGCCGAGGTACATCGAGAGCGGGGTCTTGCCGGTGCGCGACGCCCCGACGAGCACGACCTGCGCCTCGTCGAGCCCGTCGGTGAGGTGGCCGTCGTCGTTCGCGACCGCGAACTCCATCGCGTGGATGCGGTCGAAGTAGTCCGCGGCGAGCCCGACCGGCTGCACGACCCGTGCCGGCTGCGCGCCCGTGCGCGCGGTGAACGCGTCGAGCGCGGGGGCCAGCAGGTCGGCGCACGGGACGTCGAGCGCCGCGCACGCCTCCAGCACGCGCGTGCGCAGCGCGTCGTCGACGACGGTGCAGAACACCACGGCCGCGGCGGGGTCGGCGCGGAGCTGGGCCACGACGTCGTCCACGCCTCGCGCGCTGTGCAGCCGCGGGTGCCGCACGACCCGGACCTGCTGCCCGGGGAACTGCGCCTGCGTGGCGCGCGCGACGCGGGTCCCGGTGTCTCCCGTCGAGTCCGCGACCACGTGGATGTCGATGACGCGCGCCGTCGCCGCCATGACCTCAGGCTAGGTCGGGGCGCGGGTTCTCCCCAGCGGAAGGCCTGCTGGGTGTGGGGCACAGCCGACGGGTCTAGGGTGACCGGCATGTCCGACGCGACGACGCCGCGCGCGGCGTCCCCCGAGGCGTCCCCGGTCCCCGGGGAGGCGCAGCGCATCCACGTCACGCTCTCGACGGCCAGCGTCTACCCGCGCAAGGCTCCGTACGCCTTCGAGGTGGCGGCCGACCTCGGGTACGACGGCGTCGAGGTCATGGTGTGGTCCGACGAGACGACCCAGGACGCCGCGACGCTCCGACGGCTCGCCGCCGAGCACGACGTCCCCATCCGCAGCATCCACGCGCCCACGCTCCTCGTGAGCCAGCGCGTGTGGGGGCGCTCGCCCGGACCCAAGCTCCGGCGCAGCGTCCGGCTCGCGCAGGAGGTCGGCGCGAGCACCGTCGTCGTGCACCCGCCGTTCCGCTGGCAGTACCGGTACGCCCGCGAGTTCGAGGACCTCGTCGGCGAGCTCGACGAGACCGACGGGGTGACCATCGCGGTCGAGAACATGTACCCCTGGCGCAGCCGCAAGCGCGAGATGCAGGCCTACCTCCCGGGCTGGGACCCGTCCGAGCACGGCTACGAGCACGTGACGCTCGACCTGTCGCACGCCGCCGTCGCGCAGCAGGACGCGCTCGCGCTGCTCGACGTGTTCGACGGCCGCCTCGCGCACGTCCACCTCGCCGACGGGTCGTCGTCGATCACGGACGAGCACCTCGTCCCCGGCCGCGGCGACCAGCCGTGCGACCGGGTCCTCGCCGAGCTCGTGCGGCGAGGGTGGGCGGGGGACGTCGTCGTCGAGATCTCGACCCGTCGAGCCCGGACCGCGGCCGAGCGCCGCGAGGACCTCGCCGCGTCGCTGTTCTTCGCGCGCACCTACCTCACGCCCGGGCCGCACCCGGGCTACGAGCCGCCGCCCGGGCACCCGCACCGCCACGCCGACGCCTGGGGCGAGGCCGACGCGCGCGAGGGCGCGGCGGACAGCACCCCGGACGACACGGGGACGGCCTGACGCCCGACAGGACCCTCACGAGCCGAGGGACCCGCGCGGGGTCTCCGAGCCGCCTCGCCCGACGGACACGGGCGCGGCAGCGCTGACGTAGGCTCGGCGATCGTGGCTCGCGTCAACGGTCTCCTCGCCGACACGACGCCGCTGCGCACCTCCCCGCCGTTCCGTCGCCTCTGGTGGGGCCTCGGCGTCTCGAACCTCGGCTCGCAGCTCACGGTCGTCGCCGTCGGCCTCCAGGTCTACGCGCTCACGGGGTCGTCGCTCGCGGTCGGCGTGCTCGGCATCTGTGCCCTCGTGCCCCTCGTCGTGCTCGGCCTGTACGGCGGCGCGCTCGTCGACGCGTACGACCGTCGCAAGGTCGCGCTCGCGGCGTCGACCGCGCTCTGGGTCATCACCGCGCTCATCGCGGTCCAGGCGTGGCTGCACCTCGACTCCGTCGGCGTGCTCTACGGCCTCGTCGCCGCGCAGTCCGCGGCGTTCGCCATCAACAACCCGGCGCGCTCGGCGATCATCCCGCGGCTCATCGAGCCACGGCTCCTGCCGGCCGCGAACGCGCTCCAGACGATCGCCTGGAACGTCGCGCTCACCGTCGGCCCGCTGGGCGGTGCGTTCCTCGTCGCGCTGTGGGGCTACCAGGTCGCGTACACGATCGACGCCGTCCTCTTCACCGCGGCCCTGTGGGCGGTGTGGCGGCTCCCCGACATCCCGCCCCTGACCGGCGACGACGCCCCGCGGCCCGCGGAGGCGGGGCGGCGACGTCGGGTCGCGGGGTGGCGGTCCGTCGTCGACGGCCTGCGGTACCTGGCGACGCAGCCCAACGTCCGCACGACCTTCCTCGTCGACCTCGCGGCGATGGTGCTCGCGTCGCCGCGCGTGCTCCTGCCCGCGGCCGGGGTCGTGTTCCTCGGCGGGGGCGAGGCGACGACGGGCGTCCTCACCGCGGCGTTCGCGGTCGGGGCCGTGCTCGCGGGGGTGTTCTCCGGCGGGCTCTCGCGCGTGCGCTGGCAGGGTCGCGTGATCGTCTGGGCGGTCACGGCGTACGGGGTGTCGATCGTGCTGTTCGGGCTCGTGCTCGTCGGGGTCGGGGCGACCACCCCGACGGCCGTCCTCGTCGGCGGCGTCGTCGCGGCGAGCGTCGCGCTGGCGCTCGCCGGCGCGTCCGACGCCGTGAGCTCGGTCTTCCGGCAGACCATCCTCCAGACCGCGACGCCCGACGACATGCGAGGGCGCCTCCAGGGCGTGTTCATCGTCGTCGTCGCGGGCGGGCCGCGGCTCGGCGAGCTCGTGCTCGGCGCCCAGGCGACGTGGGTGGGCGAGGCCTGGGCCGCCGTCGCCGGGGGAGTGGCGTGCGTCGTCGTGCTGTGGCTCGTCGTGCGGTCGCAACGGAAGTTCTGGCGCTACGACGCCCTGCACCCCGAGCCCTGAGGCGGGCTCAGCCGACGCGCTCACGGCAGCGCGTCGGTGGGGCGCCCTAGGCTCGGGGCGTGCCTCCGAAGAAGCCGACGACCGAGCCGCCCGTGATCGATCCCGTCGTGCTGGACGACCTCCAGCGCGGCGACGCCTACGACCTCGAGGCGGAGGCCGACCTCGAGGGGTTCGAGCTGGTCGACCTCCGCCTCGACCGGCTCGACCTGCACGGCGCGAGCGTGTTCTCGACGCGGCTCGACCAGGTGCGCGCCGACGAGGCGGACCTCGGGGCGGTGACGCTCACGGAGGTGGTGCTCGACCGGCTCGACGTGCCCGTGCTGCGCGGCACGCGCGGCCGGTGGCGTGAGGTCGAGGTGCGCGGCGCGCGTCTCGGGTCGGCCGAGCTCTACGAGTCGTCGTGGGCGGGGGTCCGGTTCGTCGGCTGCAAGCTCGGCTTCGTCAACCTGCGCGGCGCGACGCTGCGCGACGTGATGTTCACCGACTGCACGGTCGACGAGCTCGACCTCGTCGCCGCGGACGCGCTGCGCGTGGCGTTCGAGGGGACGCGCGTCCGCCGCCTCGACGTGCAGGCCTCGACGCTGGCGCACGTGGACCTGCGCGGTGCGGAGATCGACGAGCTGAGCGGGATCGAGTCCCTGCGCGGCTCGACGATCGACTCCGCGCAGCTCGGGCGCCTCGCCGCGACGTTCGCGCACAGCCTGGGCATCACGGTCACCGACTGACCGGGGGATAGGGTGCGCGACGTGACCGACGCGACACACCCGTCCACCGCCCTGCCCGACCCTGCTGGGGCCGAAGTCCTCGTCGCCGGGCCGGCGTCGTGGAACCTCGTCGTGCAGCTCGACGAGCTGCCTGCCCCCACGCCCCACACGGTGTTCGCCCGCTCCCACCGCGACACCGTGGGCGGGACGTCGGCGGGCAAGGCGCTCAACCTCGCGCGCCTCGGCCGGTCGGTGCTGCTGCGCACCGTGCTCGGCGCGGACGACGAGGCCGCGCGCGTCCGGTCCGTGCTCGAGGGTGCGGGTGTCCGCGTGCTCGCCGAGCCGTCGCCGGACGGGCGTACCGAGAGCCACCTCAACCTCATGGACGACGACGGCGGGCGCGTCTCGGTCTACCTGCGCGCCCCCGGCGAGGTCCCGGCCCGGGGCTCGTCGTGGGACGTCGCCGTCGCGGCGCTCGACGCGGCGCGGGCCGTCGTCGTCGACCTCGCGCTCCCCGCGCTGCCCGTGCTCGACCTCGCCGTGTCGCGCGGACGCGACGTCTGGGTCGACCTGCACGACTACGACGGCGAGTCCGCGTTCCACCGGCCGTGGGTCGAGGCGGGGACGCACGTGTTCCTCAGCGGGGACCGGCTGGCGGACTGGCGCGGCTTCATGGCCGCGCGGATCGAGGCAGGTGCGCGGCTCGTGGTGTGCACGCACGGGTCGCGCGGCGCCGTCGCGCTCACGCCCGACGGTGGTTTCGTCGAGGTGCCCGCGGAGCAGGTGCCGCAGGTCGTCGACACGAACGGCGCGGGCGACGGCTTCTTCGCGGGCTTCCTCGACGCCCACCTGCGCGGGGCAGGTGTCGAGGAGGCGATGACGGCGGGCGCCCGGCACGCCGCGCGCGTCGTCCAGAGCCCGGACCTCGTGCCGGCCTGACCGACCGGGCGGGCGGCGACCGCGCGCCCGGTCGGCGGGCGACCGGTCAGTGCGCGGCGCCGACCGGGTCGGCCGCGGGCGCGACGTCGTCGGCCTCGCGCAGGGCGGCGACGGTCGCCGCGCCCCGGTCGCGGAAGTGGCCGACGAGCGAGAGCAGCAGCCCGAGCACGGCCCACCCGGTGAGCACGAGCCAGGGGAAGGTCGAGTCGGCGGCGGGGAAGTACGACAGGTCGCGCAGGAGCGTCGCGGACGCGCCCGGCGGGAACCACTGCCCGACGGCGCCCCACGGGCTGAGGAGGAACTCGACCGGCATCGCGGACGCGGAGAGCGGGTTCGCCACGAGCAGGAACAGGACCGGCCCCACGGCGATGCCGGGGCGCCCGAGCACCGCGACGGCGCCGACGATCGTGCCCCCGATGCCGAGCAGTGTCAGCCCCACCGCGAGCGAGTCGGCGAGGTACGCCCCGTGCAGCCCGCCGAGGCCGTGCAGGATCCCCGCGATCGCGAGCCCGCCGACCACCGCGTAGACACCCAGCGCGGCGACGCGTCGCCAGACCCCGACGACGGCGAGCGAGATCGCGATGCCGCCGACCATGCCGCCGAGCACGAGCGGTAACGACGCCGCGGCGAGCGTGGATCCGCGCGCGTCGTCGGCCGAGAGCGGGACGACGTCGGTCACCGCCACGGTCGGGACCGCCTCGGCGGGCACACCCTGCGCGGCCGCTGCGGCGGAGACCTGGGCCTGGAGCGCGGGCTGGAGCCCGGCGAGGAGCTGCGCGACGGCGGGGCTCGCCGCCGAGGCCGTGAGCACCTCCGGCTGCTCGCCGAGGACGAGCGCGCCGTACGCGTCGCGCGACTCGACGAGGTCGACGGCCGCGTCGCGGTCGGTCACCGGGACGAGCTCGATCGCGCCCTCGGCGTTCTGGTCGAGCCCGGCCTGCACCTGGGCGACGACGGCGGGGTCGCCCACCGCCGCGACGGGCAGGTCCTTCGGGTCGGCGGTGACGGACGGCCAGAGGAACGCGAGCACGACGACCGCGACGACGGCGACGAGCCCGACGGCGGTCGTGACGACGCGCGGCCAGTGCGTGTGCGGGGCGGCGGAGCTCATGGGGAGACCTCTCCTAAAACGAATGTTCGTTCTCTATAGGGTCGACCTGCCCGCTGCCTCCTGTCAAGAACGATCGTTCGGTTTAGGGTGGGCGGGTGCCCCGGGTGAGTGACGAGTACCGAGCGCAGCGGCGCGACGACATCGCCGCCGCGGCCCTGCGCGTGTTCCGCCGCAAGGGTTTCGCCGCCACGTCGATGGCGGAGATCATCGCCGAGTCCGGGCTGTCCGCCGGGGCGATCTACGGCTACTACGACTCCAAGATGGCGATCGTGCACGACGTCGCGGGCCGGATCGTCGGCGGGCGCATCGCGGATGTCGAACGGCTCGCCGAGCGCGACCCGCTCCCTCCGCCGTCCGACCTGGTCGCCGTCCTCATGCACGGGGTGGTGCGCGAGCTCCGCAGCACCGCCATCCTGCTCCAGGTGTGGGGCGAGGCCGTGACCGACCCCCGCATCCTCGAGTTCGCCTCGGCGGTCCTCGCCCGGCTGCGCGCGGTCTTCGCCGACTACGTCGCCGCCTGGCACGAGCGCACCCACGGCCTCGACCCCGCACGCGCGGCAGAGCTCGGCGCCGAGCAGGCGCCGCTGTTCGTCGCCGCGTGCCAGGGCTTCATCATCCAGAGCGCGCTCATGGACGACTTCGACCCCGACGCCTACCTCGACCGCACGACCCGCCACCTCCCGCGCTGACGCCGCGACCGGTCAGGCGAGGCCGGTGTCGCGGGCGACGATGGCGGCCTGCATGCGGGTCGCGACCCCGAGCTTGGCGAGGACGCGCGAGACGTGGGTCTTGGCCGTGGCCTCGGTGATGTAGAGGTCCGTGGCGATGCCCTGGTTGGAGAGGCCGCGCCCGAGCGCCGCGAGCACGTCCACCTCGCGGGGCGTGAGGTCGGCGAGCCGTGCGTCCCGGTCCGGGCCCATCGCGGGGTCGTTCCGCCCGGCGGCGGGCGCCGGGCGGCCACCGGCCGTGCCCGACGTCGGCCCTTCGGCCGAGGGACCCGGCTCGCCCGGGTGGGCGGACGGTCGCGGGCGCGGGGCGTCGTCGGGGGCCGGGCCGCGGGCGAACGCCGCGAGGAGGCGGCGCGTGACCTCGGGTGCGAGGACGCCGTCGCCGTCGGCGACGCGGCGCACGGCGTCGAGCAGCGCGGCGGGCTCCGCGGACTTGAGGAGGAAGCCCGCGGCGCCCGCGCGGAGCGCGCCGTCGACGTACTCGTCCAGGTCGAAGGTCGTGAGGACGAGGACGTCGGCGAGCCCTTCGCCCGTGATGACGCGCGTGGCCTCGATGCCGTCGACACCGGGCATGCGCAGGTCCATGAGCACGACGTCGGGCCGCAGCGCCCGGGCGTTGGTGATCGCCGCGGTGCCGTCCGACGCCTCGCCGACGACCTCGACATCGTCGGCGGCGTCGAGCAGGAGGCGCAGGCCCGCGCGGATCGCGGCGTGGTCGTCGGCCAGCAGGACCCGGACCGGTCGTGGCGTCACGCGTACTCCTTCTCGCTCGGACCTCCGGCGACCGGGACGGCCGCGCGCACGACCCACCCGCCGGCCGTCGTCGGCCCGGCGTCGAACGTCCCGCCGAGGCCGTCCGCCCGCTCCCGCATGGTCAGCAGCCCGGTGCCCGCGCTCAGCGGTGCCTCGACCGGCGCCGCCGAGCCCGGCGCGCCGTCGTCGCGCACCTCGAGCACGACGGCCGACCCGTCGCGGACGACCCGCACCGCCACGGGCGAGCCCGGCGCGTGCTTGAGCGCGTTGGTCACGGCCTCCTGCGCGATCCGGAACAGCGCCTGGTCCGCCGCGGCGGGCAGTGCCGACTCGACGACGCGGTCGGGGTCGTCGAGCGTGACCGTGGTGGTCGCGCGCGCGGCGTCGAGCAGGGCGTCGAGGCCCGCGAGCCGGCCGGGCGCTGCCACGGCGTCGGGGACGTCGTCGCGCCGCCCCTCCGTGCGGAGCAGCAGGATCATCGACCGCATCTCGTCCAGGGACGCGACGGCGCTGGAGCGCACCTGCTCGAGCGCGGCCCGGTCCTTCGCGGCGTCGGGCGGGAGCGCGAGCGCGGCACCGGAGTGGATCGCGATGGTCGACAGGTGCGACGCGATGACGTCGTGCAGGTCGCGCGCCATCGCGGCGCGCTCCGCCTGCACCGCCTCGTGCCGGTCGAGCTCGGCGATCCGCTCGAGGTCGCTCGCGCGCTGCCGCTCCAGGTCGGCCGTGCGCGCCGCGGCCTCGGCCTCGCGCGCCGCGAGGTCGGCGCGCTCGCCCGCGAGCTCGGCGAGCTCGCTCTTGGTGCGCACGTTGGTCGCCCACCACATCGGCACGAGGAGCACGGCACCGAGCTGGAGACCCATGTAGACGAACTGCCGCACGTCGCGCGCGGCCTCGCCCGCCGCGACGGAGCCCAGGACGGCGACGGTCACGGCAACCCCCCAGAGCCACGCGCGTGCCCGCGGCCCCGACCACAGCGCGGCGGCGTAGAGCAGGTCCCACAGGACGAGCGTGATCGCGAGGCTGCCGCCCCACCGCACGTCGACGGCGGTGACGGCGACGCCGCCGAGGAGCGCCAGGACGGGGTGGGCGCGCTTGACGAGGATGAGGAGGCAGCCGACCCCGAGCAGGGCGACCCGCCACCACGGCTCCGCCGGCTCGACGACGAAGGGCGCCCGGACGAGCCCGACCAGACCCACCTCGAGGAGGACCCACCCGAGGACGAACGTCGTGATGGCGGAGAAGAGGTCGTTCCGGCGGTCCTCGATGCGCCACACCTGGGGGATCGACCGGCTCGCGGCCCGCCACCCGCTGCGTCCGGGCGCGACGCGCCGCGCGTCGTCCGCGTCGCCCGCCTCCGTCCTCACGCACCCATCCCAGCACAGCGCGCCGTTCCGCGGATCGGTCGAACGGTGTACGACGACGGCGTCACCGTCCCCGCGGGCGGCGCGCCGAGGGCGCGGGGTCGGTCGTTCGCCCGACGACGGGACGGCGCCCCGGAGGCGAGGCTCGACGCCATGGACATCCCTCTCGACCTCGACGCCGTCGGTGGGCCCGGCCTGGGGCTCGCCGCGATGGCGGGCGTGCTCGTCGTGCTGGCCCTCATCGACTCCACGAGCTTCGGCACGCTGCTGATCCCCATCTGGCTGCTGCTCGCCCCGGGTCGCCTGCGCGCCGGGCGCGTGCTCGTCTACCTCGGCACGGTCGCGGCGTTCTACCTGGCCGTCGGGATCGTCGTGCTGCTCGGCGCGGGCGCGTTCCTCGACCGGTTCGGCGACGCCCTGGACACGCGTGCCGCCGCGATCGTGCAGCTCCTCCTCGGCATCGGGCTGTTCGCGCTGAGCTTCCGCTTCGACAGCAAGCGCGCGGCCCGGCGGGACGCCCGGGCGTCCGCCGCGGCGCCGGCGACGGTCGGCGCCCTGCCCGCCGGCCGGGGCGACGCGACAGGCGTGACGCGGGGGACGACGTCGGCCCCGCGTCCCGGGCGGCTGTCCCGCTGGCGCGAGCGCGCGCTGGGCATCGAGGCGGACGCGGCCGGTGCCGGTGCGGAGCAGGCCCGCCCCTCCGTGCTCCCGCTCATGGGGCTCGCGCTCGGCGCCGTCGCGCTCGAGGTCGGGACGATGCTGCCGTACCTCGCGGCGATCGGGCTGCTCACGACGTCGGACGTCGGCTGGCCCGCGACCGGCGGCATCCTCGCGGCCTACTGCGTCGTGATGATCGCGCCCGGGCTCCTGCTGCTGCTCGGGCGCCTCGTCGCGGCGCGCGCGGTAGACCCGCTGCTGCGCCGGCTCGACGCGTGGCTGACGAGGAACGCGACCGACATGACCGGCTGGGTGCTGGGGATCCTCGGCGTCCTGCTCGCGCTGAACGCGTTCGGCCGCCTCGGCTGGACCTGAGCGGGCCGCGCGGGTACCGCGCCCCGCACGGCGACGGCCCGCCGGGTGATCCCCGGCGGGCCGTCGTCGTACCACCGGCGTGGCCGGTCAGCCGGTCAGTGCGAGGTGCCGTTCGACGCCTTCTCGCCCGGGCCCGTGAGCTGCGTCCCCGCGAGGTTGGCGATGAGCTGGTTGATGTCGACGCCGGTGAGCTGCTTGATGACGCCCTGCCCCTCGCCGAGGACGGACGCGACGTTCTTGGTGACCGCGGACGCGCCGTCGGTCGAGACGACGGTCATGCCCTGGATGTTGCCGATGGGCTCGGCCGCGGCCCGCACGATCTCCGGCAGGCGCTCGATGAGCTCCTGGACGAGCGCCGCCTCGCCGTACTTCTGGAGCGCGTCGGCCTTGGCGTCGGTCGCCGCCGCCTCGGCGCGACCCTCGGCCTCGATCGCCGCGGCGCGGGCCTCACCCTCGGCCTTGATACCGGCCGCGAGAGCGACCTGGCGGTCGCGCTCGGCCTCACCGGCGCGACGCACGGCCTGCGCCGACGCCTCGGCGTCCTGGATCGCGGCCGTCTTGTTCGCCTCGGCGATGACGGTGCGCTTGTACGCGTCGGCCTCGGTCGCGGCGTTCGCGGCGTCACGGCGCGCGTTCGCCTCCTGGACCTCGGCGTACGCCTTGGCCTCGGCGGGCTTGCGGATCTCGATGTCGAGGCGCTCCTGCGTCACGCGGGCCTGCTCGGCGAGCGCCTCGCGCTCCTGCTGCGCGACGAGACGGTCCTGCTCGGCGCGGGCTAGCTGGCCCGCGGCCTCGGCCTCGGCGTTCGCGCGGTCGGTGTCGGCCTTGATCGCGGCGCGCTTGAGGTCGAGCGCCTTCTGGCGCTCGGCGATCTGCTCGGCCGCCTCGATGACGGCGAACTCGGACGCGCGCTGCGCCTCGGCCTCGGAGACCTCGGCGACCTGGCGGGCGCGGGCCGACTCGGCGCGGCCGAGGTTGGCGAGGTAGTCCGAGCCCGGCGTCGAGATGTCGGAGATGTTGAGCAGGTCGACCTGGAGGCCCTGCTCCGAGAGGTCGGCCTTGGTGGACTCGACGACGCGGTCGGACAGGCCCTTGCGGTCGGAGATGATCTGCTCGATCGTCATGTCGCCCACGATGGAGCGCAGCGAGCCCTCGAGGGACTCCTTGATGATCTCCGTCAGCGTGCCCTGCTGGGAGAGGAACCGCTGGGCCGCGCGACGCACGCCCTCCTCGTCGCCGCGGACCTTGAAGTTGATCGACGCCTTGATGGCGATCTTGATGCGGTTCTTGTCCACGCCCTCGACCGTGATGCCGATCTGGCGCTGCTCGAGCGAGATGGAGAAGCCCTGCTGGAGGATCGGCCAGACGAACGTGCGGCCGCCGACGACGACCTTCTGCCCGCTGCCCGCGGCCTCCTTGCGGCCCGCGCCGCGGCCGACGATGACCAGGGCCTCGTTCGGCGGGACGCGGCGGATGCGCTTGCTGATGAAGATGACCACCGCGAAGAACGCGATGACCAGGGCGACGATCGCCAGGGTCGTGATGAGGTTCGTGTCGTCGAACATGGTCCGCGCCGGGGCGCGTCTCCTTCCGTGGGTGCGTGCAGGTCGGGGCGTGCGGCAGTGCTCGGTGGACGGTCCGGGCGGTGCCCGGCCGGCCCGTCGGTGGTGCGTGCGGGTGCGCGGCACCCACGGGTCGACGCGCGGGGCGTCGCGGTCGGTCCTCGGAGGACCTCAGTCGTTGGGGTAGTGGCGCTGGACGCGCACGCGGCTCCCGGACTGCTCGAGCACGACGACGCGCGCGCCCTCCGGGATGGGCTCGTCCGCCCAGGCGAGGCGGCGCTCGAGCTCGTGCGCGGCGTCCAGCGAGACCTCGCCGCGGGACGGGTCGATCGCGGTCGTCGCGGTGCCCTGCACGCCCACCAGGGAGGTGGGCACACCGTCCTCCGACTCCCGCAGGTGCTTCACCAGGGCTTGGACGAGCACCATCACGATCAGCGCCACGACGAGCGACCCCACGTACGCGAGCCACGTCGGCAGGTCGTTGGACGCCACGATCACGCCGACGGCGCCGAAGACCACGCCACCCACGCCGAGCGTCGTCCCGGACACCGCGCCGTCACCCAGGTCGACGATCTCGCCGACGAGCAGCGAGAGGAGCAGGAGGGCGAGTCCGGCGATGCCGATGACGATGAACGCGATCATGCGAGGTCCCCTTGCTGCGGCGGGCGGCCGTGCGTCTGGCTGTGCCGTGGTGGCGGTCGTGTGGACTTGTCGTTCCCGACGTGGCGTGTGGAGTTGTCGTGAACGTACGCACACCTTACCGTGACCCGACCATGCCGTGGGGCGATCCGGGCGTTCGTCACATGGGGAGCACTCCCCGTCCTCAGGCGCCTCTCGCGGCGCCCGTCAGGCCGCGGCGAACCGGGCGCGCACGACGAGCCCGCCCCCGTCGCGCGGCACGGCCTGCACGGTGCCGTCGTGGGCGGAAGCGACCGACCGGACGATGGAGAGCCCGAGCCCGACACCGCCCCGGACGAAGCCCGCGCTGCGGTCCGCCGCGGCGCCGTCGCGGCCGAGCCGCCGGAAGGGCTCGAACAGCGACTCGACCGCGGAGGACGGGACCACCGGCCCGGAGTTCTCGACCCGCACCTCGACCGTCCCGTCGACGCGGCGCGCGGACACCTCGACGAACCCGCCGGGATCGTTGTGGCGGACGGCGTTGTCGACCAGGTTCTGCACGAGGCGCTCGAGCAGGACCGGGTCGCCGGACGTCGTGGCGCCGCCGCCGTCGGGCACGGTCCCGGCGCCGCCGTCCGGGACGACCCGCAGCTCGACGCCCGCGTCCCGCGCCGTCGCGGCCGAGGCGCGCCGGACCTGGTCCACGACCTCGGCGAGGTCGACGGGAGAACGCTCGCCCGGTGTCTGGTCCGCGGCAGCGAGCGTCAGCAGCCCTTCGATGAGCCGTTCGTGCCGCGCGTTGACGGCGAGCAGGGTGTTCCCCAGGTGGCGGGTCGGAGCGGGCACGTCCGGGTCCTGGAGCGCGACCTCCAGCACGGTCCGGTTGATGGTCAGGGGCGTGCGGAGCTCGTGCGACGCGTTCGCGACGAAGCGCCGCTGCCCGTCGAACGAGCGGTCGAGGCGGTCGAGCATCTCGTCGAAGGTGTCCGCGAGGTCCTTCATCTCGTCCTCCGGACCGTCGAGCGCGATGCGCTCGTGGAGGTTGTTCTCGGCCACCCGGCGCGCCGTCGCCGTGACCCGGTGCAGCGGAGCCAGGACCCGCGTGGCCATGACCCAGCCGAACGCCACCGCGAGCACGCCGATCACCGCGAGCGCGACGACGGACCACAGGAGCACCGAGCCGAGGGTCGCGTCACGGGCCTCGCGGTTCTGGGCCACGACGAGATCGCGGACGTCCTGGAGCGTCTCGGCGTCGGTCGCCTGCACGGCGGCCCACGAGTCGATCGGCGAGTCGAGGATCGCCTCGGCAGGTGCGGTCGTCCCGGTCGTCGTGCGTGCCGGGGCGCCGCTCAGCGGTGCGGCCGTGGCGAGGGGTGCCGTCGTCCCGTACGTGACCTCGTAGGCGGCGATCCCCACGGTGTCGAGCGGCTGGCGGTCGATCGCCGCGGCGACGAGGACGTACATGACCGTCACCAGCACGGCCCCGGCCAGTGCGAACGCGCCGCCGTAGACGAGGGTGAGCCGGGCGCGGAGCGTGAGGCGCGCCCTCACGGGACCCGGTACCCGACGCCGGTCACGGTCTCGACGAGCCCGGGATCGCCCAGCTTCTTGCGCAGCTGCATCATCGTGAACCGCACGACGCCCGTGAACGGGTCGATGTTCTCGTCCCACACCTTCTCCAGGAGCTGCTCGGCGGACACGACCCCGCCGTCGGCGCGCAAGAGCTCCTCGAGGACGCCGAACTCCTTGCGGGCGAGCGGCACGTACCGTCCGTCCCGATAGACCTCGCGCCGCGTCGTGTCGAGCCGGAGCCCGGCCCGCTCCAGGACCGGGGGCGCGGCCGGGCGGGCTCGCCGCCCGAGCGCGCGGACCCGAGCGAGCAGCTCGACGAACGCGAAGGGCTTCGCGAGGTAGTCGTCCGCGCCCAGGTCGAGCCCGTCGACGCGGTCGCGGACGTCCGCGGCCGCGGTGAGCATGAGGACCCGCGCGTCGAGGCCCGAGGTGACGATCGCGCGGCAGACGTCGTCGCCGTGGACGCCGGGCAGGTCGCGGTCGAGCACGACCACGTCGTAGTCGTGCACGCCCACGCGGTCCATCGCGGCGCGCCCGTCGAGCGCGACGTCGACGGCGATCGCCTCGCGGCGCAGGCCCGTCGCGACGGCGTCCGCGATGAGCTCCTCGTCCTCCACCACCAGTACCCGCATGGCGACGATGGTGGGCCGCACCCCTGTGAGGTCTCTGTGAGGTGCCGCGCTCACGGCTGCCTCACGGCGATCCGGATGTCCTGGGACGCGTCACCCAGACCTCCCAGGACAGGAGCCACCATGACTGCACGCACCCGACGACCGGCCGGAGCGGCACGCGCCCTGCTCGCGCTGGTTCCCCTGCTCGCCCTCGTGGCGTGCGGACCCGTCGACGACGGCCCCGACGTCGCGAGCGTCGACGGCTCCGGGACGTCCGAGGACTCGGGGACGACCGGGGCCCCGGGCGGGGGCGACGACGCGGCGGCGGACCTCGACGACGACGAGCTCGCGCTCGAGTTCGCCGCGTGCATGCGGGACAACGGCGTCGACATGCCCGACCCGGACACCGAGGGCGGCGGGATGGCCGTCACGCTCGGCGGCGACGGCACCGACCCCGCCGACGTCGATGCCGCGTTCGAGGCGTGCAAGGAGTTCCTCCCGAACGGCGGCGAGCCGGTGGAGATGAGCCCCGAGGACCTCGAGGCGATGCGTGAGTACGCGCAGTGCATGCGCGACCACGGCGTCGACATGCCCGACCCGGACCCCGAGGGCGGTGCCGTCGCGATGCCGGCGATGCCCGCGGGCGACGAGGAGTTCCAGGCCGCGATCGAGGCGTGCGACGAGGCGGCGCCGATGCTCGGGGCCGACGAGTGAGGCGGCCGGGCGGACGGGCACGCCGCACCGTCGTGGCGGGGAGCGCGACCGCCGTGGCGCTGCTCGCGGCGTCGGCCTTCGCGCTCTGGGGGCCCGGGCGCGACTCCGGGCCCGACGACCCCGGCGCGACGGCCGCGCGCGAGACCGCGACCGTCACGCGCGAGACCCTCGTCGAGCGGACGAGCGAGAAGGGCACGCTCGGCTACGGCGAGACCGCCGTGCACGGCACCCAGGGCGGTGGGACGGTCACGTGGCTCCCCGACGTGGGCACCGTCGTCGGGCGGGGCGAGCCGCTCTTCCGCGTCGACGAGCGGCCCGTCGTCCTGCTGGTGGGCGACCTGCCGATGTACCGCGACCTCGGGCCGGGGGCGCGCGGGGAGGACGTGCGCCAGCTCGAGGCGAACCTCGCCGCCCTCGGCTACGGGGGGTTCACCCAGGACGACCGCTTCACGGACCGGACGAGCGCGGCGGTCCGGCAGTGGCAGAAGGACCTGGGGGTCGAGCGGACGGGCCGGCTCGGGCCGGACCTGGTCCTCGTCCAGCCAGGGCCGCTCCGGGTCGCGGAGCACGCGGTGCCGCTCGGCGCGCCGGCCGGCCCCGAGCTCGTGGCCACGACCGGGACGGAGCGGTCCGTCGTCGTCGACCTGGACCTCGACCAGCGGCAGCTCGCGGTCGAGGGCGCGACGGTCTCGGTCCGGCTCCCCGACGGGACGACGGTGGACGGCACGGTCACCGCGGTGGGTCCGCCCGAGACGAGCGAGGACCCGAGCGGGGTCCCGGGCTCGGAGTCGACGACGGTCCCGGTCACCGTGGTGCTCGTCGACGGCGCGGACGCCGCCGAGGACGGCCCGGTGAAGGTCGAGCTCGTGTCGGCGGAGCGCGCCGACGTGCTGACGGTCCCGGTGGCGGCGTTGCTCGCGCTCGCCGAGGGCGGCTATGGCGTCGAGGTCGTGGACGACGGCGCGTCGGGACCGGGCCGGATCGTGGCGGTCGGGACGGGCATGTTCGCGGACGGCCGCGTCGAGGTCACGGGCGAGCTGGCCGAGGGCGACACCGTCGTGGTGCCGTCATGAGGGACGACTCGCCCGTCGTCACGCTCCACGACGTCTCCCGGACCTATCCCGGCGGGGTCACCGCGCTGCACGACGTGCACCTCGACGTCGCGCGCGGCGAGCTCGCCGCCATCGTGGGCCCGTCGGGGTCGGGGAAGTCGACGATGCTCAACGTCATCGGCACCCTCGACCGCCCGACGTCGGGCCGCGTGCTGGTCGACGGCTTCCTCGTCGCCGACCTCACGGACCGGGAGCTGTCGGCGCTGCGCGCGAGCCGGATCGGCTTCGTGTTCCAGCAGTTCCACCTCGCGGCGGGCGTCTCGGCGCTCGACAACGTCGCCGACGGGCTCCTGTACCGCGGGGTCGGGCGGCGCGAACGCCGTCGGCGCGCGGCCGAGGCGCTGGAGCGGGTCGGCCTCGCGCACCGCCTCGACCACCGCCCCCACGAGCTGTCGGGCGGGGAGAAGCAGCGCGTCGCCATCGCGCGCGCGGTCGTCGGGGAGCCGCCGCTGCTGCTCGCGGACGAGCCGACCGGCGCGCTCGACACGGCGTCGGGGCGGGGTGTGATGGACGTGCTGCGCGGCCTGCACCGCGACGGCACGACGGTCCTCGTCATCACGCACGACCGGGAGCTCGCCGCGTCGCTGCCCCGGCAGGTGGTGATGCGCGACGGCGGCGTGGTGGACGACGCCGGACCTGGAAGCCCCGTGCCGCTCGCCGCCGCCTCGGCGAATGCGGAGGAGGCGTGCTGAGGCCGGCGCGGCTGCGGCCCGTGGACCTCCTGCGCGTGGGCGCCACGGGGCTGCGCACGCGGCCCCTGCGCGCGGTGCTGTCGGCGCTGGGCATCGCGATCGGGATCGCCGCGATGGTCGCGGTCGTCGGGATCTCCACGTCGTCGCGCGCCGAGCTGGACCGGACCCTGGAGGCGCTGGGCACGAACCTGCTCACCGTCGCCCCGGGCCAGACCCTGTTCGGCGAGGACGCCACGCTGCCCGAGGAGTCCGTCGACATGGTGCGGCGCATCGGACCGGTGCTCTCCGCGACGTCCGTGGGGCGGCTCGACGCGCACGCGTACCGGAGCGACCTCGTCCCCGAGGAGGAGTCCGGGGGCATCGGCGTGTACGCCGCCGACCTCGACCTCCTCGACACCGTCGGGGGCCGCGTGCGCGACGGCTCCTGGCTGACGGAGGCCACGGGACGGTTCCCTGCCGTCGTCCTCGGCCACAAGACCGCGGAGCGGCTGGGCATCACCGAGCCGCGGCCCGACGTCCAGGTGTGGGTCGGAGACCGCTGGTTCACGGTCGTCGGAATCCTCGACCCGGTGCCGCTCGCCCCCGAGATGGACCTCGCCGTCCTCGTCGGGCGCGACGCGGCCGCCACGTACCTCGACTGGGACGGGAAGCCGACGCGCATCTACACCCGGACCCACGAGGCCGCGGTCGAGCAGGTGCGGGCCGTGCTCGGGCAGACGGCCAACCCGGCGGCGCCCAACGAGGTGGACGTCTCGCGCCCGTCGGACGCGCTCGCCGCCCAGGAGGCGACCGACCGGACGTTCACGGGGCTGCTGCTCGGGCTCGGCGCCGTGGCGCTGCTGGTCGGCGGGATCGGCGTCGCCAACACGATGGTGATCTCGGTGCTCGAGCGCCGGGCGGAGATCGGGCTGCGGCGTGCGCTGGGGGCCACACGAGGGCAGGTCCGGGGCCAGTTCCTCGTGGAGTCGCTCGTGCTCTCGGCGCTCGGCGGCGCGGCGGGCGTCGCGATCGGGTACGCCATCACGGCCGGCTACGCCGGCTCGCAGGGCTGGCCCGTCGCGGTGCCGCTCGTCGTCGCGCTCGGGGGCGTGGGCGCGACGGTCGTGATCGGTGCCGCGGCGGGCCTCTACCCGGCCGTCCGTGCCGCGCGCCTCGCCCCGACGGAGGCGCTCGCGACGCCGTGACCGGCGTGTCCCGTCGTGCGCGTCGTCGTCCCCGGGCGGCGGCGCGCACGAGGGGCCCTGGGGTCAGGACCCCAGGGCGTCCAGCATCCGACCGAGGTTCGCCCGCGCGGTCGCGGCGTACCCCTCGACCCAGTCGCCCTCGTAGGCGCGCGGCACGACCTCGACGACGAGCAGGCACGCGAGGTACGCCCGGTACAGCCGCAGCCGCGTCCACGCGTCGGCGTCGCCCGACCCCGGGGTGCCGTCGCCCAGGCCGAGGTCGCCGCCCGCGGCGGCGTAGCCCGCGAGGAGGTCGGGGTCGACCGGTCCGGTCCCGAGCTGGTCCGCACCCGCGAGCTCGAACAGCGGGTCGCCCCACAGCGACCGCTCGGCGTCGAGCACGCCGACGATCGTGGGTCCCGCGTCGACGTCGGCGACGGCCGCGCCGTCGTCGGCGCGGCCGAGCAGCACGTTCCCCGGCCACAGGTCCGCGTGCACGAGCCGGGGGACCGTCACCCGGGCGAGCAGGTCGCGGTGGCGCGCGACGGCGTCGAGCACCCGGGCCTCGGGGAGCTCCACGCCCCACCGGCGCGCGTCGTCGAGCACAGCCCCGACCATGCGCGCGAACGCGTCGGCCCACGTCGCCGCGGCCAGGTCCGACGCCGGGGCCGGGTACCCGAACCGGTCGCCCGTGATGCCGTGCAGCCGGGCCATGAACGACCCGAGCCCGCGGCGCACGACCGCGGTGGCCGCGGCGTCGAGCTCGCGCCCGCTCCACAGGGCGCCGTCGAGGAACGTGACGACGAGCGCGTCGCCGTCGACGTGCTCGCGCGTGAGGTCGGCGTGCAGGACGCGCGGGACGGGCAGCCCGGCCGCGTGCGCGGCCCGGTACGCGGCGTCCTCCGTGGTGAGGATCCCGTGCTCGTAGCGCAGCAGGCGCGACGTGTCCGCCCCGGTGACCTTGACGACGACGCGCACGGGCGCGCCGTCGGGCGCGTCCCCGCCGGGGCGCGGGGCGAGGTCTACGGCGAAGACGCTCGCGAACATCCCCCCGCTCAGCGCCTCGCTCCGCACGGCCTCGCCGAGCGGGGCCACGATCGCGGCGAGCTGGTCGTGCGTGACCGACGTCTTGGTGAGCACCGCGCGAGCCTAGCGGCGCGCCGACGGGCGGGGCGACGGCCGTCCGGCGTTCGCCCCGCCGGGACGCGTCCGGCTACGGGCGCGGCACGTTGCGCAGGTTCGCGCGCGCCATCGACACGACCTCGCCCATGCCGCCGCCGAGGATCTCCTTGCTCATCGCGACCGCGAACCCGCGCACCTGGCCCGCGGTGATGTTCGGCGGGATCGAGAGCGCGCGGGGGTCGGTCACGACGTCGACGAGCGCCGGCCCGGGGCGGTGCAGCGCGTCCTGGAGCGCGCGGCGCAGGTCCTTGGGCTTCTCCACGCGCACCGCGGGGATGCCGATCGCGTTCGCGACCGCGGCGTAGTCCACGTGCGGCGACTCGGTGCCGAACATCGGCAGCCCGTCGACGAGCATCTCGAGGCGCACCATGCCGAGGCTCGCGTTGTCGAACAGGACGACCTTGACCGGCAGGTCGTAGTGCTTGAGCGTCACGAGCTCGCCGAGCAGCATCGAGAGGCCGCCGTCCCCGGCCATGGCGACGACCTGCCGGCCGGGCTGCGAAGCGGCGGCGCCGATGGCGTGGGGGAGCGCGTTGGCCATCGACCCGTGGATGAACGACCCGATGACGCGGCGCTTCCCGTTGGGCGTGATGTACCGCGCCGCCCACACGTTGCACATGCCCGTGTCGACGGTGAACACCGCGTCGTCGGCGGCCACCTGGTCGAGCGTGTCGGCGACGAACTCGGGGTGGATCGGCGTCGTGCGCTCGACCTTCTTGGTGTACGCCCCGACGACGCCCGTCATCGCCTTCTCGTGCTTGGCGACCATCGCGTCGAGGAACTTGCGCGACCGCGCCTTCTTCACGAGCGGCAGGAGCGCGCGCACCGTCTCGCCGACGTCGCCCACGACGGCGAGGTCGAGGCGCGTGCGCCGCCCGAGGTGCGTCGGGTCGACGTCGACCTGGGCCGTGCGGACCGATTCCGGGAGGAACTGGTCGTACGGGAAGTCGGTGCCGAGCAGCACGAGGAGGTCGCAGTCGTGCATGGCGTCGAACGCGGCGCCGTAGCCGAGGAGGCCGGACATGCCGACGTCGAACGGGTTGTCGTACTGGATGAACTCCTTGCCGCGCAGCGAGTGGCCCACGGGCGCGGCGATCTTGTCGGCGAGCGCGATCACGTCGTCGTGCGCGCCGCGCACACCCGCGCCCGCGAAGATCGTGACCTTCTTCGCGGCGTCGATCGCGTCCGCGAGCTGCTGGACGGCGGTCGCGTCGGGGACGACGCGCGGGGGAGCGGGCCGGCACGCGACGTCGGGCACGGCGGCCGGGGCGTCGAGGTCGGCGACGTCGCCCGGGAGCGTGAGGACGGAGACGCCGCGGGCGCCGTACGCGTGGTGGATCGCGGAGTTGATGACGCGCGGCGCCTGGTCGGCGCTCGAGATCATCTCCGAATAGACGGAGCACTCGGTGAACAGACGGTCGGGGTGCGTCTCCTGGAAGAACCCGGTGCCGATCTGCTTGCTCGGGATGTGGCTCGCGATGGCGAGCACGGGCACGCGTGACCGGTTGGCGTCGTACAGGCCGTTGATGAGGTGGAGGTTCCCCGGCCCGCACGACCCCGCGCACACCGCGAGGCTGCCCGTGACCTCGGCCTCCGCGGCCGCCGCGAACGCCGCCGCCTCCTCGTGGCGCACGTGGATCCACTCGATCCCCTTGCCCGCGTTCTCGCCCGCGTTGGACCGGTGCACCGCGTCGACCACGGGGTTGAGGCTGTCACCGACGATGCCGTAGATCCGCCGCACCCCCGCCTCGATGAGCTGCGCGACGAGCAGGTCCGCGACCGTCCGGTTGCGCTTGTCGACGGGGGAGCGACCGATTCCGAACGGCATGACGTACCTCCACGGCTTGGGCTGGGGTTCGTCCTCCATCGTGCGCCGGGCCTGCGCGCGCCGCAGCGCGAGCCGACGTCTCGTGCGTCACGCCCGCCGCGCACCCCACGGTGCCGAACCCGGGGTTGTTCCCGGGTTCGGCACGATCCTGGGGAACAACCCCGGGTTCGGCGGGTTGATCGTGGGGGGCTCAGACCGCGGGCTCGGCGTGCGCCGCGAACGGGGTGCGGCGGCGCGCCACGGCCAGCGCCGCGTCGGCCTGGGCGAGCTCGCCGTGGATCCCCGCGCCCGCCATGACGCCGGCCGCCGCCGACGCGCCCACCTGGGCCATGAGGTCGCTCGAGTTGCCGGCCGCCCAGACGCCTGGGACGGCGGTCATGCCCCGCGGGTCGGCGGGCACGAACCGGCCGGCCGGGTGGTCCTCGAGCGACCCGCCGAGCTGCTCGAACAGCTCGCCGCGCGCGACGAACCGGGGCCCGACGACGACCGCGTCCACCGCGAACGACGTCCCGTCCGCGAGGACGACCGACCGCACGGCCCGACCCTCGACGTCGAGGCGCGCGACCTCGCCCTCGACCACGCGCACGCCGAGCGCCGAGAGCTGCTCCCACGTGGCGTCGTCGGGCTCGGGGGCGGTGTGCTGGAAGAGCGTGACGTGCGGCGTGAGCTGGCGGAACAGCAGCACCTGGTGCGCCGCCGCCGGGCCGGTCGCGAGGACCGCGATCCGCTGCCCGCGCACCTCCCACCCGTGGCAGAACGGGCAGTGCAGCACGGTCGCGCCCCAGCCCTCCCGCACGCCCGGGACGTCGGGCAGCTCGTCGACGAGGCCGGTCGCGAGCAGCACGCGGCGCGCGCGGACCGTCCCGCCGTCGTCGAGCGTGAGCGTGAAGCCGGACTCGACGTCGCCGCTCGCGTGGGCGACGCGCGCGGCGCGGACCTCGGCGCCGTAGCCCTCGGCCTCGGCGCGACCCGCGGCGAGCAGCTCGCGCGGGGGGACGCCCTCGCGCCCGAGCAGGTTGTGCGCGCCCTCCGCGGGCGCGTTGCGCGGCTCGCCGGCGTCGAGCACGACGACGGAGCGCAGCGACCGCGCGAGCGTCACCGCGGCGCTCAGCCCGGCGGGCCCGCCGCCGACGATCGCGACGTCGTAGGTGTGGTGGTCAGGGGTGGAGGTGGTGGCGGTCATGGCTCTCCTCAGCAGTGACGGGGGCTTCGCCGAGTGCGTGAACGAGTCGCGGGGATCGGCCCGGACGGCGACTGTGTCACGCGCTCAGCGGGGTCGGCGGGCGGCCCAGACGATGCGGCCGCCGCGCGCTCCGACGGTGTGCGTCGAGGGGTCGTCGGTCGCCGCGAGCACCGCGTCGAGCGCGGCGAGGTCGGCGGGGTCGAGGTGCTCCGCGAGGTGCTCGCGCCGGCGCGCGGCGGTGGCGTGCGCCCAGCGGGACGCGTCCGGTCCCGCCGGCACGACGGCGGTCGGCGCGCGCCGGTCGACGACCTCCAGCCCGGCGTCGGTCAGGTAGGGCGTCCAGTCGGGGTAGCGGTTCCAGCCGGCGTGGGCCATCGCGCTCTCGAGGTGCGCGGCCAGGTCGGCGTGCGCCGCGTCGTCGGGCAGGACGGGCGACGTCGCCGTCATCTCGATGACGACGAGCAGGCCCCCGGGAGCGAGCGCGTCGTGGGCGTCGCGCAGAACGCGCGCCGGGTCCGCGACGTGGTGCAGCGACGCGGACGCCCACACGACGTCGGCGGCGCCGACGTCGGGCCACCCGGCGTCGAGGTCGGCCTCGACGGTGCGCACGCGTGCCTCGAGCCCGGGACCGGCGAGCCCGTCTCGCAGCCGTTCGAGCATCGCGGGGTCCGCGTCCACGGAGACGACCTCCGCGTCGGGGAACGCGCGGGCGAGGGCGCGCGTCCCGGTGCCGGTCCCGGCACCGAGGTCGACGACGACGCGCGTGGGGGCCGGTGCGTGCTCGACCGCGACCGCGACGGCCTGGTCGAGCAGCCCGCCGAACACGGACGCGTCGAGCTCGAGCAGCTCGGCCATCCCGTGGCCGTCGTGCTCGTGGCCGTCGTGCGCGTGGCCCGCGGCATGCCCGTGCCCGGTGGCATGCCCGAGCCCGACAGCGTGGTCGTGGCCGTGGTGGTGCGCGCCGTGGTTCGCGGGGGAGTCCATGTCTCCACGGTAGGACGGTTCTGCGCCGGAGGCATAGGATCTTGCTCATGACGCAAGAAGTCGATCTGGACGCCGTCGTCCGCCAGCGCATCCGCGGGCTGCGCCTCGTGCGCGGCTGGACCCTGGACGCGCTCGCGGCGCGGTGCTTCCTCAGCCCGTCGACGCTCAGCCGCCTCGAGACCGGGCACCGACGGATCGCGCTCGACCAGCTCGTGCCGATCGCCCGCGCGCTCGGCACGACGCTCGACCAGCTCGTCGAGCCGGTCGACGACGAGGACGTGGTCATCCGGCCCGAGCCGCAGCGCCGCCCGGGGGAGACGACGTGGCTGCTGTCCCGCGACCGTCCCGGGACGATGGTCGCGAAGATGCGCCTGACGCCCGAGCGCGCCGTCGGCCCGGAGCACCAGCGCGTCCACCCGGGTCACGAGTGGTTCACGGTCCTGTCCGGGACGGCCGTCGTCTACCTCGCCGACCGCCGGATCCTCGTGCAGGAGGGCCAGGCGGCCGAGTTCTCGACGATGGTGCCGCACTCGTTCGGCGCGCACGAGGGCCCGGTCGAGATCCTCACGATCTTCGACCAGGAGGGCGAGCGCGCCCACCTCTCGGGTACCGACCCGGCCTGACGGATGGCGCGACCAGCGGCGTCGTGGACCCCGCCGATCGGAGTGCTCGTCGACCCGAGGGGGCGACGCTGAGAGGACGTGCGGGCGTCAGTCGAGCCGGGCCGTGTCTGACAAATGTGGGACAGAAGGCGTAGTGTCGTGATCATGGCGATGAGAACCCGAAGCACCGCGCACGAGAGAACGACCCCCCGAGGCTCGACCTCGCGGGGCGGGAAGAACGTGCCTGCCGGGGGGACCCCGCGGGCCGGGAAGGGCGAGGGCGCCTCGGCGAAGCGCGACTCCGTCACCTTCCGACCCACCCCCGAGGAGCGCCGGATCCTCGACCGCCTCCGCGACGAAGGCGTCACCGCCAGCGACGCCGTCCGCCGTGGCCTGCACCTGGTCGCGCACGAGAAGTGGGTCGACCAGGCCCGCGTCGATGCGGAGAATCTCGCCCACGAGAACCTCGACGACGAGCCGGACGCCTGGTGATCCGCGGCGCCGTCTACCGCGTCGACCTCGGTGACCCCCGGGGCCACGAGCAGGGCGGTCGGCGGTACGGGGTGGTCCTGTCCCCGACGAACATGCCGTGGTCCGTCGCGACGATCGTGCCGACCTCGACGAACGCGCAGCGTGCGATCTTCCGGCCCGTCCTCGAGATCGCCGGCCAGGAGACCGTGCTCCTCGTCGACCAGCTCCGTGCGATCGACACCGACTACGTCGTCGGGGAGCCGGTCGACTTCCTTCTTCGAGACGACCTGGACGCGCTCGAGCGGACCGTGCAGAGCTACCTCGGCATCATCTGAGGCCGGGCCGTCCCGTCCGTCGTCCTCGGGGGCCTCGACGTCGATCGTCTCGCGGTACCCCGCGTCAGTGGGCGGGCGTGCCGTCCGTGACGTCCTCGCGGTCGGCGCTGCGGCGCAGCGACCGGAGCGCGGCGAGCACGAGCACGACGGCGAGCGCCGCGGCCGCGACGACGACCTCGAACCCGGCGTGCGCGCCGCCCGCGTCGATGCGCGACCCCGCGACGGACGACCCGATCGACACGCCCACGCCGAGCGACGTGCCGACCCAGGCGAGGCCCTCGGTGAGCTGGTTCGGCGCGACGAGGTTCTGGACGAGGTTGTTGCCGTTGATGAGCGTGGGCGCGATGGCGAACCCGGTCACGAACATCACCGCGGCGAGGACCGGGATCGAGGTGACGAAGAAGAACAGCGAGACACCCGCGGCGAGCGCGACGATCCCGATGACGAACCGGCGCCACAGCGGCGACACCCAGTGCCGCGCGCCGTACACGAGGCCGGAGATGAGCGAGCCCATGGCGAAGACGGCGAGGATCAGCCCGGCCGCGCCCTTCTGCCCCTGCTCCTCGGCGAACGCGATGGTCGACACGTCGGTCGCGCCGAACACGATGCCCATCGCCACGAAGATCACGGCGAGCACGATCATCCCGGCCGACCGCATCGCGGAGCGCTGCTTCACGCCGGGCTCCGGGACCACGACCGGCGGCTCGGTCGCGCGCTGCGACAGGAACCAGAGCCCGCCGACGACCGCCGCGACGAGCGGCACGAGAAGCCCCGCGGACGGCGACACGCTCGTCGCGAGCACGGTCGCGAGCACCGGGCCGACGACGAACACGAGCTCGTCGAGCGCCGACTCGAGCGAGTAGGCGGTGTGCAGGCGACGCGCGTCGGGCACCGTGTGGGTCCAGCGCGCGCGGACCATCGACCCGTACGACCCCTGCGTCGCGCCGGCGAGCGCCGCGAACGCGTAGAGCGTCCACTCGGGCGCGCGCAGCACCGCGCACAGGATGAGCCCGCCCAGGCCGACCGTCGCGGACGCCAGCATCGGCAGCATGACGACGCGCTGGCCGGTCCGGTCCACCAGCCGCGCGATCTGCGGCGACACGATCGCCTGCGCGACGACGAGCGCCGCCGCGACCCGGCCCGCGAGCGCGTACTCGCCGTAGATGCCCTGGATCATGAGGATCGTGCCGATGCCGACCATCGACATCGGCAGGCGCGCCACGAGCGCCGCGGCGGAGAACCGCCACGCGCCGGGCAGCGCGAGCACGGCGCGGTAGGGGTTCCGGGACGTCGTCCCGGCCTCCGCGGGGGTGCCCGACGTCGTCCCGTCGGTCGTCAGGTCGTCCCGCCGGTGCTCGGGGTGCTCGGGGTCGTCAGCGCGCGACGGAGAATCCTGGACCACCGTCTCAGTGTCGCACCCGGAAGCCGCCCGCCCGGTAGCGAATTCGCGGCGCGCGGCCGGACGTGACGACCGTCTCGCCACGTGGCCCGCCTGGTCCGCGCCGGTTGTCCGACGGCCGTGCGGCGGCGACGATGGGCGCCATGACCGACATCCCCGCACCCCGCGCCACGACCGTCACCGTCACCGACGAGGGCGACCGCTTCGAGGCCCGCACCGACGACGGCGTCGTCGCCGGGTTCGCCGCCTACGTCCGCGAGCCGGGGAAGGTGATCTTCACGCACACCGAGGTCGACCCCGCGTTCGAGGGCCAGGGCGTCGGCTCCGCGCTCGCCGTCGGTGCGCTCGACCAGGTCCGGGCGTCGGGGGAGCGCGTCGTCCCGCTGTGCCCGTTCATCCGCGCGTACATCGAGCGCCACCCGGACTACGCGGACCTCACGCGGCGGTGAGGCGACACCCGGCGGCGGTGCGACGCTCGCCGGTGGGACGACGGAGCGCCCCGGTCCCGAGGGACCAGGGCGCTCGCGCGCGGCAGCGAACCGGCGAGGGTTCGCCAGGGGTCAGGAGATGGTGCCGGTCCCCTCGCCCTCCATGCGCTCGTCGTGCAGCAGCTCGCCCTCGGCGTCGACCGGGACGATCGTGCCGTCGAACGTGATGGGCGAGCCCGGCTGGTAGCGGAAGTTCGTCGCGTACGAGTAGGACTGGCCGGTGCCGAACGTGTAGACGGTCGGCTCGCGGTACGCGCCCGGCGCCATGCCGTCGTCGTTCACGCCCTGCGCCTCGTACAGCTCGTCGTCGACGATGGTGTCCATGCCCTGCATGTAGGGCCAGTCGTCGTAGCGCTCGTCGATGCTCACGAGGCTCGAGCCGAGGTCGATCGGCGCGCCCTCGTTCGTGATGACGTAGTTGACGAAGACGATGTCGTCGCCCTCGGCGATGATCGGCAGGTTGTTCTCCGGGTCGACGAACAGGCCGTCCTTCGTCGCCTGCGTGACGCCCACCTGGTAGACGTCGATGCGCACGTCGCCCACGTTGAAGGTCGAGATCTGCTCGCCCGGGTTCGTGACGGGGTTCGCCCAGTCGGGCAGCTCGCCGCTCGAGCCGGTCTCCTCCGCCGCGGCGTCGTCGACCTCCTCCGCGTCGTCGACCGGCGCGGTCTCCTCGGCGGACGTCTCGTCCGGCGTCGGCGTCTCGGGCGTGTCGCCGCCGACGTTGATGGTGCACGCGGTGAGGCCGAGCGCGAGCGCGGCGGCGACGGTCAGACGTGCGGCGGAACGGACGGGACGCATGGTGAGCTCCGGGTGTCGGGGAGAGGTGCCGGACGGACCTTACCCACAGACGAGCGCGCGCTTCGATGGGGAGCGGTGCCCATGAGACGGCCCGGGACCTTCGCCTGTTGCGCCGCGGCCGGGGCGCGAGGACCCTTCCCCTATGCCTCGCCGCTCCTTCTCCCCGACCCCTCTCGCGTGCGCGGACCTGCGCTTTCGCCCCGCGACCTCCGCACCGTGGGGGTGCGCGTGAGTGCCCTGCGGGTCGAGCGCGCCGACGTCGTCGTCGTGGGTGGCGGTGGCGCAGGTCTCAGTGCCGCGCTCGCGATCGCGGAGGCCGCGGGCCAGGACGACCGCCGCTCGCCCGTCGTCGCGCTCGTCTCGAAGGTCTACCCGATGCGCTCGCACACCGTCGCCGCGGAGGGCGGGGCCGCGGGCGTCGTGGGCGACGACGACTCGCTCGAGCAGCACGTCGCCGACACCCTCGCCGGCGGCGCGGGGCTGTGCGAGGAGGAGTCCGTCCGGTTCGTCGTCGAGCGCGCGGCGGGCGAGCTGTACCGCCTGGAGCGCTGGGGCCTGCCGTGGTCGCGCACGGACGACGGCGACGTGGCCGTCCGCCGGTTCGGCGGCATGAGCCGGGCGCGCACCTGGTTCGCGGCCGACAAGACCGGCTTCCACCTGCTCCACACCCTGTTCCAGACGTCGCTGCGCTACTCGGGCGCGGACGGCCCGGTCCGACGGTACGACGAGCACCACGTGCTCGACCTCGTGGTCGACGCCCCGGGCGGGCCGGACACGCGGGTGCGTGGCGTCGTCGTGCACGACCAGCACCGCGGCGAGCCGCTGCTCCTGGAAGCGCCCGCGGTGGTCCTCGCGACGGGCGGCTCGGCGCGTGCGTGGGGGACCAGCACGAACGCGGGCATCTGCACGGGCGACGGCACCGCGATGGCGCTGCGGGCGGGCGTGCCGCTGCGCGACATGGAGTTCCTCCAGTTCCACCCGACCGGCCTGCCGGGCAGCGGCATCCTGCTCACGGAGGCCGCCCGCGGCGAGGGCGGCGTGCTGCTCGACGCCGACGGCCGCCGCTACCTCGCCGACTACGGGCTCGGCCCGGAGACGCCCGTCGGGGCGCCGGTGGCGCGCACCATGGAGCTCGGGCCGCGCGACCGGCTCTCGCAGGCGTTCTGGCACGCCGACCGCGACGGCCGCACCATCCCGACGCCCGACGGCGGCGTCGTCCTGCTCGACCTGCGCCACCTGGGCAAGGAACGCCTCGCCGAGCGGCTGCCGCTCGTGACCGGCCTCGCCCGACAGTTCGCGGGCGTCGACCCGGCGACCGAGCCCGTCCCCGTCCGCCCGACGGCGCACTACACGATGGGCGGCATCCGCACCGACGCGCGCGGCACGACCGCCGTCGCCGGGCTGTTCGCCGCGGGGGAGTGCGCGTCCACGGGTCTGCACGGCGCCAACCGGCTCGGGTCCAACTCGCTCGTCGAGACCCTCGTCGTCGGGCGCGCGGCGGGCGAGGCGGCGCTCGCGTGGGCGCGGTCGGTCGGGCACCCGGGGGCCGACGGCGGCGCGGCGGGTGCCGGGGCCGGCGTCGGTCCGGCGTCGGCGGACGGGGCGGTGGTCGACCGCGCCGCCGAGATCGCCGACGGCTACCTCGCGATGCGGGGCCGCGGGACCGAGCCGCCCGCCGCGATCCGGGCCGAGCTCGGGCGCGTCCTCGACGCCGACGCCGGGATCTACCGTGACGCCGACGGGCTGCGGCGGGCGCTCGCGGCGGTCGAGGACCTCCGCGCCCGGTACGCCGACGTGCGCGTCGCCGACACGAGCGCCGTGCTCAACACCGACTGGGCGACGACCGTCGAGCTCGGCGCGACCCTGCTCGTCGCGCACGCGACCGTCGCTGCCGCGCTCGCGCGCGAGGAGTCCCGCGGCGCGCACCAGCGCCTGGACTTCCCGGAGCGCGAGCCGGTGGCGCACCACTCGGAGACCCGGCTGGGCGTGGACGGTGCCTTGGAGGTAGAGCACGTCCCCGTGGCTGCGGTCGCCGCGCCCCACCCCGTGGGCGCCGAACACGACCTGAGGGTCGGAAAGAGCCCGAGAACGACCCCCATGTCGTTCTCGGCGGACGAGGGGGCGGGGTCGTGAGCGAGGCAGAGTCGCCGGTCGAGGGGCGCAGGGTGCGGCTGGAGGTCGCGCGGACGTCGCCCGACGGCGCGGGCACCGGGCGGCGGGACGTGTTCGACGTGCCCTACGACGACCGCACCTCCGTGCTCGACGCGCTCCAGTGGGTCAAGGACCACGCCGACCCCACGCTGACGTTCCGGTGGTCGTGCAAGATGGCGGTCTGCGGGAGCTGCGGCGTCATGGTCAACGGCCGCCCGGTGCTCGGGTGCGAGACGTTCGTGCGCGGCTACCGCACGTCCGGCCTCGTCGTCGAGCCGCTCGCGCACGCCGAGGTGCTCCGCGACCTCGTCGTCGACACCGACACCTTCCTCGGCAAGCTCGCCGCCGTCCAGCCCTGGCTCGTGCCCGACGGCGCCACGCGCCTCCCGCTCGTCGACCCGCCCTCGGTCGGAGCCGAGGCCGGGGCCGGCCCCGGGGTCGAGGTCGGCGAGGACGTCGACGGCTCGCGGACGCCGGACGGCGGCGACGTGCTGCGTGCGGTCGGGCCGGCGTCGGGCCACCGGCAGACGCCGGGCGAGCTCGCCGCGTTCAAGGGCTTCGCCGAGTGCATCGACTGCATGCTCTGCTACGCCGCGTGCCCGCAGCTCGACGTCGCGCCCGACTTCCTCGGCCCGGCCGTCGTCGCGACGGCGCGCCGCTGGGACGAGGACTCGCGCGACGCGGGCGAGCTCGACCGCGCCGACGTCCTCGACACCGAGTTCGGCGCCTGGCCGTGCATCCAGGTCGGCGCGTGCACGCAGGTCTGCCCCAAGGGCGTAGACCCCGCCCGCGCGCTCCGCGACGCCCAGCGCGTCGCGACCGACACGTGGGACGCCCGCGAACGCCGTCAGACGTCCTGAGCCGCCGTCGGTTCCACCGGAACCGACGGCGGCGCGCTCCGGCGCGGTCCGTATCGAGGCCGGCGTCAGCGGGTCAGCGCGTCCAGCCCGTCCTCGTCCACGTAGAGCTCCACCCGGCCGGTGGCACGGTCGACGCGGGCGAGGAGCGGGGCCCGCTTGCCGGCGTTGACCGTCTTCCCGTCGGCGAGCTCGACCCGCATCGTCCCCATCGCCCAGACCTCGATGCCGTCCAGCACGGCGTCCGCATCCGTCATCTCGTCATCCCCCTGTCGTCGCGAGCGACCCGATCATGCCAGGTCACGGCACGATGCTCGATGCGTCGGACCGTTCCGGTCGTGCCCGGACTCTGGCCCGGTCGGGCCGTCAGCTCCCGAGAGCCGCGGAGACGACGTCCTTCGCCTCGGCCTGGACCTGGGTCAGGTGCTCGGCGGAGACGAACGACTCGGCGTAGATCTTGTAGACGTTCTCCGTGCCCGACGGCCGGGCCGCGAACCACGCGTTCTCGGTCGTCACCTTGAGCCCGCCGATCGGGGCGTCGTTGCCGGGCGCGTTCGTGAGCTTGGCGGTGATCGGCTCGCCCGCGAGCTCGGTCGCGGTGACCTGCTCGGGCGAGAGCTTGCCGAGCGTGGCCTTCTCCTCGAGCGTGGCGGGCGCGTCGACGCGCGCGTACCAGGACTCGCCGTAGCGCTCGACGAGGTCGCGGTGGTGCTCGGACGGCGTGCGACCCGTCGTCGCGATGATCTCCGACGCGAGCAGCGCGAGGAGGAGGCCGTCCTTGTCGGTCGACCAGACGCGGCCGTCCTTGCGCAGGAACGACGCCCCGGCCGACTCCTCGCCGCCGAACCCGACGGTCCCGTCGAGCAGGCCGGGCACGAACCACTTGAACCCGACCGGCACCTCGACGAGGCGCCGCCCGAGGCCGCCCGCGACCCGGTCGATCAGCGCGGACGACACGAGCGTCTTGCCGATCGCGGCGTCGTCGCGCCAGCCCTCGCGCGCGCCGCCGTAGAGGTACTGGATCGCGACGGCGAGGTAGTGGTTGGGGTTCATGAGCCCGGCGTCGGGCGTGACGATCCCGTGGCGGTCGGAGTCGGCGTCGTTCCCGGTCGCGCCGTCGAACGGCGCGCCGCCCTCGGCGTCGCCGGAGTCGCCGGTCATTCCCGCGACGAGCGACGCCATGGCGTACGGCGAGGAGCAGTCCATGCGGATCTTGCCGTCCCAGTCGAGCGTCATGAACGCCCACCGCGGGTCAACCTGCGGGTTGACGACCGTGAGGTCGAGCCCGTATCGCTCGCCGATCTCGCCCCAGTACTCGACCGACGCGCCGCCCAGCGGGTCGGCGCCGATCCGCACGCCGGAGTCGCGGATCGCGTCGAGGTCGAGGACGTTCGCGAGGTCGTCGACGTAGGTGGTGAGGAAGTCGTGCTTGTGCACGTGCTCGGACGTGAGCGCCTGGGTGAGCGGTACGCGCCGGACGCTCGCGACGCCGTCGCGCAGGATCTCGTTGGCGCGGTCCGCGATCCAGCCGGTCGCCTCCGAGCCGGCGGGGCCGCCGTGCGGCGGGTTGTACTTGAAGCCGCCGTCGCGCGGGGGGTTGTGCGACGGCGTCACGACGATCCCGTCCGCCAGCCCGGGCCCGGTGGTGCGGACGCCGTCGACCGTCGTCGCCTCGTTGTGCAGGAGGATCGACTGCGAGACGGCGGGAGTCGGGGTGAACGAGTCGCGCGCGTCGACGTACGTCTGCACGCCCGCGGCGACGAGGACCTCGAGCGCGGTCTGCCACGCCGGGAGCGACAGCGCGTGCGTGTCGCGCCCGATGAACAGGGGGCCGTCCGTGCCCTGCGAGCGGCGGTACTCGACGATCGCCGCGGTGATCGCGACGATGTGCGCCTCGTTGAACGCGTGGTCGAGGCTCGACCCGCGGTGGCCCGACGTGCCGAACACGACCTTCTGGGCCGGGTCGTCCACGTCGGGGGTGAGGTCGTAGTAGGCGCCGACCACGGCGTCGACGTCGATGAGGTCGCTGGGCTGGGCGGGCGTGCCGGCGCGGGGGTCCATGGGTCGATCCTGCCAGGGGTGGCGCCCGCGCGTCAGCCGCTACCGCGGTGCGACCAGACCTCTACCTCGGCCGACCAGGGCTCTACGTCGGCGGACCGGGGCTCTACCTCGGCCGACCAGGGCTCTACCTCGGCCGACCAGGGCTCTACCTCGGCTCGGGGGTGTTCGCGCGGTCGATCGCCATCTCGACGGCGTCGAGGAGGCGGTCGAGGCTCGCGTCGAACGGGCCTTGCGGGGCGTCGAACCCGCCCGCGACGTAGACGCGGGTCATGACGGGGTAGCGCTCGACGTCGAACCAGTCCTCCCAGAAGCTGCCGAGGGTCGTCCAGTACTCGTCGTTGCCGACGCCGGTCGCGTCGCGCTCGGTCCGCTCGGCGATCGTGGCGCGCGCGAGGCCCTGGACGTAGTTGTCGACGAGGCCGAGCGTGTCGACGACCTGGAGCTCGGAGAGGCCGGTGTCGACGATCGTGCGCAGCCCTGCCTCCTGGGCGTCGAGGACGTGCGGCGCGAGCGGGGCGCGCCACATGTTGGTCTGCAGGATCCAGGGGTGGCGCAGGTACAGGTTCCACAGCTCGTGCGCGTACTGCGCCAGCGCGGGCCGCCACGGGGCTCCCGCCGCCGGCAGGTCGAGCTCGGCGTACGCGCGGTCGATCATGAGGTCGACGAGCTCGGTGCGGCCGGGCACGTAGGTGTACAGCGACATCGCCCCGACGCCGAGCTCGGTCGCGACGCGTCGCATCGACAGCGCGTCGAGCCCGCCCTCCTGCGCGACGGCGGTCCCGGCCTTCACGACGTCGTCGAGGGTGAGGCGCGGCTTGCGCCCGCGCGTCGCGGGCGCGGGCGGGTCCCACAGGAGCGCGAGGCGGCGCGTGATCTCGGGCGTCCGGACGACCTCGGTGAACTGGGCCCGTGCGTGCTCCGCGGCCTGCACAGCGGAGGCGACCCCGGCGTCCGCGGCCGCGACGACGCCGCGCGGTCGCTCCGGCTCCTCCGGCTCCGGGGGTGCGGGCGAGGTCTGCGGGGTGCCCGACGGCGCGAGGTCGCCGTCGCGCTCGTCGGTGCGGTCGGTCGTCACGTGCGTATCCTCCCCGACTTCGGTCGCGTCACGCCCGGAGGAACCCGGCGGGACAAAGGCTTGCCTGTTCCCGTACACCGTATGCTAACGTGGATCCTCAATTTCGGTACGGCGTACGAAAGGGTGGCTCCGGTGATCCGAGCCCGTGGCCTGACCAAGACCTTCCATCGCAAGAAAGAGACCGTCGAAGCCGTCAAGGGCATCGACGTCGACGTCCGGGAGGGCGAGCTCGTCGCCTTCCTCGGTCCCAACGGGGCCGGCAAGTCCACGACCCTGAGGATGCTGACGAGCCTCCTCGAACCGACCGCCGGGACCGCCGAGGTCGCCGGCTACGACGTCGCCCGCGACCCGGCCCGGGTCCGCTCCCGCATCGGCTTCATCGGCCAGGGCAACGGCGGCGGCTACTCCTACCGCGTGCTCGACGAGCTGCACAACCAGGGCCGGTTCTACGGTCTGCCGCCCGCCGAGTACGCGCGGCGCGCCGCCGACCTGCTCGCCGCGCTCGACCTCGGCGGGCTCGAGAAGCGCACGGTCCAGTCGCTCTCCGGCGGGCAGCGGCGTCGGCTCGACGTCGCGCTCGGGCTCATGAACCACCCGCCGCTGCTGTTCCTCGACGAGCCGACGACGGGCCTCGACCCCCACGCCCGCGCCAACCTGTGGGAGCACATCGCCGCGATGCGCGAGCGGTACGGCATGACGATCGTCCTCACCACGCACTACCTCGACGAGGCCGACAGCATGGCCGAGCGCGTCGTCGTCATCGACCACGGCGAGATCATCGCCGACGCCACGCCGGACGCGCTCAAGCACAGCCACGCCGACGACGTCATCACGCTCGCGGTGGTCCCCGCGGCGGGCGGGAGCAGCGTCCCCGGCGAAGGGCCGGTCGCGGTGCCCGACGTCGTCGGCCGCGTCCGCGCGTCCCTCGCCGAGGACGTGGGCCAGGTCGAGACCACGAGCGGCGCCGACGGCGTCGTGTCCGTCCGGATCTCCACGACCCACGGCGCCGACCGGCTGCCCGAGGCCATCGAGGCGCTGCGCGTCGGCGGCCTGGCCGTGCGCTCGGCCGAGCTCAAGCAGGCGAGCCTCGACGACGTGTTCCTCAACCTCACCGGGCGCAGCCTGCGAGAGGAGGCCGCATGAGCACGCGCACCGATCTGTCGTCCCCGGCGAGCCGGACGACGCCCGGCACCGACGCGGTGATGCGGACCGGGGCCGCGAAGTTCCTCGCCGACACCTGGGCCGTCTTCACGCGCGAGATCCTGCTCGTCCTGCGCGACCCGTTCACGCTGATCTTCTCGCTGCTGCAGCCGCTGATCTTCCTCGGCCTGTTCGGCCCGCTCCTCACGGGCGCGGTCGGCGGGTTCGGCGGCGGCGCGCCCGGGGGCGGCGGGTCGACGGCGGAGACGCTGCAGTGGTTCGTTCCGGGCGTGATCGTCATGATCTCGCTGTTCGGCACGTCCATGAGCGGGTCGAACCTGCTGTACGAGATGATGACCGGCTCCTACGAGCGCGTCCTCGCGACGCCGCTCGATCGGTCCGCGATCCTCGTCGGCCGCTCGCTCAAGGAGTTCGCGCCGCTCGTCGTGCAGGGCCTGCTCATCGCGCTCGTCTGCGTCCCGTTCGGGTTCACGCTCTACCCGCTGCACCTGCTCGTCGGGCTGCTGCTGCTCGGGCTGTTCGGCATCGGCGTGGGCGCGCTGTCGATCGCGCTCGCGCTCGCCGCGAAGAACCGCGAGTGGCTGTTCTGGGGCGTCCAGCAGTCGTTGCTCTTCCCGCTGCTCATCCTCTCCGGGATGATGCTGCCGCTCGAGGCCGGCCCGGCGTGGATGCGCACGGCGGCGCTGTTCAACCCGCTGACGTACATCGTCGACGCGGAGCGCGCGCTGCTCGCCGGGAGGTTCGCGGACCCCGACGTGCTGTGGGGCTTCGTCGCCGCGGCGGTGACGTGCGTCGTCGGCCTCTGGATCGGCATCCGCCGCACCCGCAAGACGGTCTGACCCTCGCGGCGAACCCGGGACCGCTCCCCACCGCGACACCGTCGTGGGGAGCGACCCCGGGTTCGACCGAGGACGTTCGTCCCGGGTCGGGCGGACGTCGTGCCCGTCCTCGCGGTGTTCGCCGCGAGGCGCTACTCGGGCGGTCGTACGCTCGCAGGGGCCCGGCCGATCCGGGCGGACGGCGCGACAGGAGGCCACAGGTGAGCGACACCCGGACGGCGCAGGGGACGCGGGACCGCGCGGGGAGGGTGGTCGTGCGGCGGCACGCCGAGGTCGTCGCGGCGGCGCAGGACCCCGTCCTCTTCTCCAGCGCGGCGTCGGCCCACCTGCAGGTGCCCAACGGGCTCGACGGCGCGGAGCACGCGCGGGCGCGCCGGCTCCTCGACCCGTTCTTCGCCCCGGACGAGCTCGCGTGGCTCGCCCCGGTGCTCGACGACCTCGCCGCCGGGCTGGTCGACGACGTCGCGGGCGGCCCGTTCGACGCCGTCGAGCTCGGCGCCCGCTACGCCGTGCGCGCCCAGTCGGCGTGGCTCGGCTGGCCCGCCGACCTCGAGGCCGAGCTGCTCGACTGGGTCGCGGAGAACCGTGCCGCGACCCGCTCCGGCGACCGCGCCTGGACGGGTCGTGTCGCCGCGCGCTTCGACCGCATCGTCCGCGGCCTGCTCGACGCGCGCCGCGCCGGCGCGACGGCCGGACCGGCACCGACCGGCCCGGAGCGCGACCCCGCGACCGGTCCCGACGTCACCGCCCGGCTGCTCGCCCAGCACGACGACGGCCGCCCGGCCTGGACGGACGAGGAGCTCGTCTCGATCCTGCGCAACTGGACCGGGGGAGACCTGTCCTCGCTCGCCCTGTGCGCGGGCGTCGTCGTGCACTGGCTGACCGAGCACCCCGAGCACCAGCGCCACCTGCGCGACGCCCCGGACGCCGCGCTCGACGCGGCGGTCGAAGAGATCCTGCGCCTCGACGACCCGTTCGTGTCCAATCGGCGCGTCGCGACGCGCGACACCGTCGTGGCCGGGTGCCCCGTCGCCGCGGGCGAGCAGGTCGTGCTCGACTGGCGCGCGGCCAACCGCGACCCGGAGGCGTTCGACGACCCGGCCGCGTACGACCCGGAGGGCCACGCCGACCGCAACCTCGTCTACGGGACGGGTCCGCACGTGTGCCCGGGCCGCCTGCTCGCGACGCTCGAGCTGCGCGTCCTCGTCCGCCGCCTCCTGCGCGCGGGCACGGTCGTGCACGACGACGCGCGGCCGGCCGAGCGCGAGACCGCGCCCGTCGCGGGCTTCCGCACCGTCCCGGTGCGCGTCGTCACCGCTCCCTGACCCGCCCAGCCCCGACGGCGCCCGAGCCCCGACGAGACGGGAGAAGTGGCCCCTCCGACTGGC
>NZ_JBGNYC010000023.1:0-66190 GCF_051844275.1 Cellulosimicrobium sp. CpK407 | reverse complement strand
GACTGTCGAGGGTGTCGAGGAATCGCTTCCCGTTTGCCCTCCGGCGTTCCGGCGCGTCCCAGACATTAGTCCACGTTCGCGCCCGGCGTCCAACCGGCACCGTCGCGTGCGCGTCGGGCGCGTCCCCGGCACCCGTCGGGGTGCGCGCGCACGCTCGGTAGCGTGGTCCCGTGCCAGGACCAGGGAGAACGTCGTCGAGGCCAGGGCTCGCGCTCTTCGGGGACCGCGCCGCCCTGGGCGTGGTGGAGGTCGTCGACCTGTGGCGCGAGCCGGAGCGGCTCGCCGACGACGGGCCGTGGTTCGTCGTGGCGGACTTCGACGCGCCGGCCCGCGGGGGGCGGGCGCGCGCGTGGCGGTTCGCCGAGCGTGTCGACCCGGCCGCGCTCGCCCGGGAGGACGGGGACGCGTGGCGCGGACCCGCGCCGTCGGGCTGGACGAGCTCGATGGACCGGGCCGCGTACGAGGCCGCGGTCGCCCGCGTGCGCGACGAGGTCCACGAGGGCGAGGTCTACCAGGCCAACGTCTGTCGCGTGCTGTCGGCCCCGCTGGTCGGCCCGGACGGCGGCGAGCCGGACGCCGTGGCCCTCGGTCGCCGTCTCGCCCGCGGGAACCCGGCGCCGTACGGGGGTGTCCTGCACGTCCCGGCGAGCTCCGGCGTCGACCCGGCGTGGGTCGTGACGGCGTCGCCGGAGCTCTTCCTCCGCGTCGCGGGCGGGACGGTCACCTCCGGCCCCATCAAGGGCACCGCGCCCACCCCGGACGGGCTCACCGCCAAGGACCGCGCGGAGAACGTCATGATCACCGACCTCGTGCGCAACGACCTCCAGCGCGTGTGCGACCCGGGGACCGTCGAGGTCACGGACCTGCTCGCGGTGGAGGCGCACCCGGGTCTCGTGCACCTCGTGAGCACGGTCACCGGCCGCCTGCGTCCCGGGTTGCGCGGCGGCGCGTCGCTGTGGCCGGCGCTGCTCGACGCGACGTTCCCGCCCGCGTCCGTGTCCGGCGCCCCGAAGTCGTCCGCGCTCCGGATCATCGACGCGCTCGAGCCCGTCCCGCGCGGCCCGTACTGCGGCGCGATCGGCTGGGTCGACGGCGACGAGGCGGTGCTCGCCGTCGGGATCCGGACCTTCTGGTGGGCCGACGGCGTGCTCCGGTTCGGCACGGGGGCCGGGATCACGTGGGGGAGCGACCCGGCGCGCGAGTGGGAGGAGACCGAGCTCAAGGCGCGGCGCCTCGTCGGCCTCGCCTCCGGCACACTGGAGCCATGAGCCCCGCCGCCGCCACGACGCCGACGTCCGACCGCCCGTCCGAGAACCTCGTGATCTGGGCCGACGGACGTCTCGTCTGCCCGGGCGAGGAGGCGCTGAGCGCGGTGGACCACGGCCTGACGGTCGGGGACGGCGTGTTCGAGACGTGCGCGGTGTTCGACGGGCAGGCGTTCGCGCTCACGCGCCACCTGCGCCGGCTCGCGCGGTCCGCCGCGGGCCTCGGGCTCGACGCGCCGGACGAGCAGCGCGTGCTCGACGGCGTCGCGGCCGTCCTCGCCGAGGCTGGCGCCCGGACGCGCGCGGGGGCGGGCGACGTCGGCCGCCTGCGCATCACCGTGACCGCGGGTGTCGGCCCGCTCGGTTCCGGTCGGACGCCCGGCGCGCAGACCGTCGTCGTCGCCGCCGGACCCGCGACCCTCAGCCCCACCGGGCGCGCCGTGCGCTCGCCGTGGACGCGCAACGAGCGGTCGGCCGTCGCCGGGCTCAAGACGACGTCGTACGCCGAGAACGTCGTCGCGCTCGCCCACGCCGTCGCGCAGGGCGGCGACGAGGCGCTCCTCGCCAACACCGCGGGCGACCTGTGCGAGGGCACGGGGGCGAACGTGTTCGTCGAGCGCGGGGGCGAGCTCGTCACGCCGCTCCTGGCGTCGGGCTGCCTCGCCGGCATCACGCGCGAGCTGCTGCTGGAGTGGGCCGCGGAGGACGGGCTGCCCGTGCGCGAGGCGCGTCCCGGAGAGCTGCCGTTCGCGGTGCTCGACGAGGTGACCGCAGGAGAGGCCGCGCTGCTCCTCACCGGCTCGGTCCGCAACGTCCAGCCCGTGACCTGGATCGACGGTGTCGAGGTCGCGGCCGGGGAGCTGTCGCTCGCCGCGCGCGAGCTCTTCGAGCGGCGCCGTCGCGAGCGTCTCGACCCCTGATCCGGGCCGGTTTTTCGATCCGGTCCGTTTCAGGCTAGTATCGACCACGCACTCGGGCGATTGGCGCAGTGGTAGCGCGCTTCGTTCACACCGAAGAGGTCACTGGTTCGAACCCAGTATCGCCCACCCGTGAGTAAAGGCCCTCTGACCAGCGGAAACGCTGGTCAGAGGGCCTTCTTCGTGAGTGCTGTGGGAGCAGGCGCAGCGCTCTGACCTGTGGTGATGCCCGTCCCACAGATTCGGGTTTCAGTTCCAGTGTCCCCCAACGGCGTGACCTGCGGTGATGCTGTTCCACTGTGTCCCCGGAGGGTGGCCTCGACGGGCGACGGGAACTACGGGATCCGAGCCGACGATGCGGGCGCCGTTCCCCGGCTCCGCGCGGTGCGAGGCGATACCCGGGAGCCGGCGACCAGACGCCGCGGCATTCAAAGCGATCGAGGTCTGGATCGTGCCGATCGGTCGGGGTGAAGAACGCGGTGCAGCAGGGTTCCCAGTCGCTCCCGTGCGAGATCGCCCGGATTTCGTCGATCGACGCAGTATGGACGACATCATCCATCCTCGGTCGGCGCAGCGAGCGCTCGACAACACCCCCGCGCGACCGCAGAGGCTAAGTGTCGAAGGGCGCGGGGGTTCTCCTCCGTGCCCGTCGTAGCGGAGTGCTCGCCGTGGCGCGGTCTGGACTATCGCGTCCATGTTGAGGGTAGTATCAGAAGCAGTCCTGGTACGTCGCGGACTTCCGCGCGCGGGACGCCCCGACCGTCCGGCAGAGGGCGGCACCCTACGACCGGGAGGTGCCTGATGAAGGCGATCGTCGTGACGGACGAGTCCGCGGGAACAGCGGGCATGACTCTGGTCGAGCGGCCGGAACCCGAACCTGGCGGCAATGACGTCCTCGTCGAAGTCCATGCGTCCGGGTTCACGCCCGGCGAGCTGACCTGGCCCGGCACGTGGACCGACCACCAGGGCCGTGATCGCACCCCGTCGATCCCCGGCCATGAGGTCGCCGGCGTCGTCGCCGCTCTCGGATACGGCACCCGGGGCCTGTCGGTCGGTCAGCGCGTGTTCGGTCTGGCCGCGTGGGATCGGGACGGTACCCTCGCTGAGTCCGTCGCGGTGGAGGCTCGCAATCTCGCGCCTCTACCGGGTGACGTCGACTTCACGGTGGGTGCGAGCCTACCGATCTCGGGGCTGACCGCCTGGCAGGGCCTGTTCGTCCACGGGCGCTTCGAGACTGGGCAGACCGTCCTCGTGCACGGCGCAGCCGGCGGTGTGGGCGCCATTGCCACCCAGCTCGCGAAGGAAGCCGGCGCCTACGTGATCGGGACTGGACGTTCGGCCGACCGAGACGCGGCACTCGACTTCGGCGCACAGGAGTTCCTTGACCTCGAGCGTGACGCACTCGAGGACGCCGGTGGTGTGGATCTCGTGTTCGACGTGATCGGCGGCGACGTCGGCAAGCGCTCTGCAGGGATCGTCCGGGCCGGCGGGATGCTGGTGTCCATCGCCGGACCCCCGGAAGCGCACCCGAGCGAAGGACTGGCTGTGGACTTCGTCGTCGAGGCCGACCGCGTCCAGCTCGGCGAGATCATCGCCCGGGTCCGGGACGGACGCCTGCGCACCAACATCGCGACCATCGCGCGTCTGGACGACGCGGTCGCGGCGTTCAACCCGACCGAGCGCGTCAAGGGCAAGACCATCATCCGGGTCCGTCCCTGACAGCCCTGTCTGTTCGCTGAGCAGACGAGGGCGCCCATCGACCTCAGTCCGACCGAGGAGCACGGAGAACCGCCATGCCTGATCACCGATCGACGCCCGCGTACCACCCGACGACCACACACGCGGCCTGGGGTGCTGGGCATCCGCGTCTGCTGGTCGCGGGGGAGCAGGGCAGATTCGTGCACGAGCTGGACTGCGACGTCACACACGTCGGGTCGGCGGACGACTCAGACGTCCTGCTCCAGGGCGCCGACCCGCTGCACGCGAGGATCGTGCACGACACCGCAGACGAGTACGTCCTGGAGATGATCGGCCGAGGCGAGACGAGCTCCGGCCCGAACGAGGTCCTGCGCACCGGCGCACGATTCACCGCCGGGCCGTGGCGGCTCGTCTACACACGTGACGAGTTCGCCGACCACGGTCGCCCTTACGGCGGCCGCAGCGGGGGAGAGGGCGCCCACCAACGCCCTCAGCCGCCACGCCCGGACTACGCCAGCGAGCACCCTTCCGACTCGCTGACCCGGTGCGAGCTGAAGAAGCCTGACGAGACCAGCAGCGCCAACCAGATCGCGATCCGGCGTTCCGTCCTCGTCGACGCGACCGCGGACGCTGTCGATGCGCGTGGGTTCGAGTTTCGGGTCGTCAACGACCAGCACGCCGGGCTCTACGAGGCCATCGTCGACAACAGCTCGATCGGTGGTGTGACGTACAACCTGATCGGAGACGACCGGATCGTCCTCCTGGCGGTCTCGGTGTTCCCCGAGTTCCGCGGGCAGGGAATCGCTACGGGCCTGATCCACAGGGTTCTCGATGACGTGCGTGCGCAGGGACGGACCGTGACGAACTACTGCCCGGTCGTCGCCGCGTTCATCGACGAGCACCCGGCGTATGCCGACCTCATCAACCACGAGCACCCCGGCGCGTACGCCGCACGACGCCGTTCGTAGGCGACTTTGAGGCCGTTCTGAGGAAGAGAGCACTGCCATGACCACCACTGTGGAAGCCGAGGCCGTCAGCCGTGAGGAATCCAATGCCGCACTCATCGCCGAGATGGACAAGTACCGGAGCGACGTCGAGTCTGACTTCGTCCTCGACGTCATCAACGACACCGAGCGTGGACGGTGGATCGCAGCCCTCGGCGCGGACGCCATCGGGGAGCTGTCCTACCGCTTCGTGGGTGGTCGGGTCGTTCTCCTGACGACCTGGGTCAACCATGCCTACCGCAACCGGCACGTCGCGACTGAACTCATCGCGCGCGTCCTCGACGAGATCCGCGAGACGGGGAAGAAGATCACGATCATCTGCCCCGTCGTGGGAGAGTTCGTCGCCCGCCACCCGCAGTACGCCGACATGATCGACAAGGTCCACCCTGGCTCGGGTGCTTTCCCGCGGCCGGCATCTGAACCTCCGGGCAATGCCCGCCAGCTCGCCTCGTTCGAGCATGACATCGCCTGAACGGGGGTTGCTCCATGGACGCGGATTCCGAGACATGGCTGGACGCGCTACGCGAGACAGGCTCGCGGCGTGACGCTGCGCTCGCGCGGCTGCATCTCATGTTGTTGAAGGTGTGCACGAAGGAGGCCTATCGCCGCGCGCCGTTGGTGCGTCTGGCCGGGCCTGAGCTCGATGACGTCGCGCACCAGTCCGCAGACGACGCGCTGCTCGCCGTGCTGAACAAGCTTGACACCTTCCGCGGCGAGAGTCGGTTCACGACCTGGGTCTACCGGTTCGGGATCATCGAGGTTGCGAACAAGGTGTCACGACACCCGTCGAACAAACCGCAGGTGTCGCTCGAGGCCGAGGAGTGGGACCGGCTCCCGGCGAACTTCGGCGACGACCCGCATGCGAAGACCCAGCACGCGGACCTCGTCGCCGCCGTGCGCCGTGCCATCGACGAGTCTCTGACCGAGAGGCAGCGCCGCTTCTTCGTCGCCTCCGTCGTCAACGGTGTCTCCAACGATGTCCTCGCCTCGGAGACCGGCGCCAGCCTCGGGGCAATCTACAAGATCGTTTTCGACGCGCGCCGTAAGATCCGGACCCACCTCACCGCTAACGGGTATCTGGACGATGCAACCAGAACCACCCGAACGGCAGGCCGTACGGCGAAGGCGGAGAAGGCATGACCGAGTGGTGGCAGAAGTTCGAGGAGTTCCTCGACACTGACCCGCGCGACATCGGCTGCGACGAAGCCATGGGCATCATGCACGTCTACGTCGAGCTCCTCGCGGACGGCACGGACCCCGTGCAGCGGTACCCCGGAATGGCCGCGCACCTCGCCGCGTGTGGGCCTTGCGCCGAAGACGTCCGCGGACTCCTCGCCGCCGTACAGGATGTCGGCTGACGTGGTCGGTCCGTCGCGGAGCCGACGAACTCTCGAGAGCTCCGACCGGCGATCCGATCGGGTTCGTGGACGGTTCCGGTTCAGCGGTCAACATCGCTGAGTCGAGGGCCCGAGGGTGACGCAGCGGGCGCGGTCAGGCCTTCCTCGACAGATTCTCGATATGGTCCAGGGCCATCGTGATCGACGTACCCATGGGGGCGACGTCATGGGCGGTCTGGGCGAGCAGGTAACCGCCTTGAACGGCGCCCATCAACCCGGTCGCCAACTGCTCCGCTGATGCATCATCGGGCAGCGTGCCGTTGTCCTTGAGCCGCTGCAGGGCCGAGACGAGGAGCGCCTCCCACTGCCCGAACAAGCTGGCCAGCGCGAGACGGGCGACATCGTCATGATCCGCGACGTCAGAGGCCAGCGACCCCAAGGCGCATCCGTAGGCCCCGTGACGCAGGGCGTTGTTCTGCACGAGGGCGTCGCGCCAACGTTTCAAGCCCGCCATCGTCGAGACGCGACCCAGGGCGTCACGTTCACGCTGCATCACGCGCTCGCCGGTCAGCTCGATGACGGCGCGCACGAGCATGTCCTTGCCTGCGAAATGGTGATACAGCTGCGACTTGCTCACTCCGCTCGCGGCGACCACCTCGTCGAGGGTCGTCCTCCCGACGCCCTGCACGTACATGAGGTCGGCCGCAGCCGCGACGATCTTGGCACGCGTCTTCGCGCCACGCGCGGTCAGGCGTTTCGCAGTGGTCGCGGGCATAGAGGTCGTCACACCGCTATGGTACCGACGGTCCAGTTTGCTCCACGTGCGCGGAGGGAGTGTTCGCCGGAGGCACCAGCGGCGCGAGTGCCAGTTCGACCGAGGTTCGCAGTGGCTGGGAGCCGCGCGCAACCCGACTGAGGATGGTCCCTCCGTACAGTGCGGCGAGGACCGATACGGCCATCTGACGCACGTCGATCCCTAGGTGCTCCCGATGCTCGTTGGTGAGGACCCGGGCAAGCGCGGCGGCGATCAGATCACCCCAACTGGCGAGGAAGTCCGCTCGTTCTTGGGGATCTCCCGTCGGGCGCAGGACCCGCGCATACGCAGTCTCCGCGTTGGTCGCCAGATCCACGAGTGCCCGGCGCCACTGATCCAGGTCCGCGGAGTCCGCGACCGCGTCGAGCGCGGTGGCCTCCCGGACCAACACTTCTGCGAAGGATGCCTTCATCAGTTCTCCTGCGGTCGGGAGCCTTCGAATTGCTCCACCTCTCATAGTGGACGCGTTCGTCCATTCTACCGTGGCGCGGAGAGCGAAGCAGTCCGGAGGAGACTGATCCCGTCGCGGGTGACAGTTCGGTCGGCGGAACCGCCTCGAGACCGAGACCGATGGGAGTTCGATCAGCGCGCTCCATGTTCGAGCCGCGCGGTCTCCAACAACCTGAGCACGAGTTCCCTGACGTCGGGCATGTAGCGATGGCTCCCCACGACCCCGTGTTCGGCACGGGCGCCGGCTACGACCGAGGTACCCCGCGGCCGCCCCGCCATGGTGCGCGACGCCGTCGGACACCACGACCATCGTCGGATCCCCTGCGCGGAGCCAGTCGACCTGGCCGTCGTCGATCCAGTCACCGGTGAGGGAGTTGCGCAGCATCTCGACCTCGGCGAGCGACATCGCGAGGCGGGGCAGCGGTCGCCCGCGTACGGAAGCGGTATATCGATCACCGGTCCTCGTCGACGATGTGGATCGCCGCTTCCTCGGCGGAGGCCGCGCCACCGTCGATGCCGACGTCGCTGGCCCAGTAGTCCGCCTGCGGATCCAGGCTGGTCGTGTCGGCAAGGACGAGGCGCCCGGTACGCACGGATCCGACCTGGTCGTCCAGGAGCTCCCCGTCGGTATCCGACGCGTCGCCGAGCCCGTCGCCCAGGTCGACGTCGGAGACGTCGGGCAGCTCGCGGGCGAGGCGGGCGGCCAGCGGTTCGTGCCCGCGGGCTTCGCGCTCGGTCAGTCCCCACGAAAGGTTCCCGGACCGGTACTCGAGCGGCGAGTACCCTTCACGGTCCAAGAGCTCCTCGTCGAACTCGTCCGAATCCAGGGCTTCCTCTACGGACAGCAGCCCGGCCTCGTCCGCTGCGGTGTAGTCGATGGTGTCGTCGATGCCGGACATGAGCCAGCCTCCCTCTGTGTCGGTCTGGGGCGTTAGCGTCCTCGGCCCGAGCGGCCTTACCTGGCGCTGAGGAACGTGGTTCGAAAATGCTCGGATCTGATGAGCGGGCGTAAGACTCCAGATCGCACGGTCGCACATGAAGCAGGGGGAAACCGCGCGTCGTGGTCTCGCCAGGACGCGCGGGTGCAGGCGCTCAGAATCACCGCGGAGACGCTTCACCGGCGCACACGCTACCCAGGCAAGGAGTACCGACCATGAGCGATGCGAGCCAGCCCGTGACGTTAGCTGCAGAGGACGCATCGGAGGTACGAGCGCAGATGACAGCCGCGGGCACGTCACCGGCCGCGCGTGTGCTCGTGACCGAGGATCGGGACGCGAGGGTCTACGAGGCGACCCTGGACGGGGTCCCGGCGGGCGTCGTCTATTCGCGAACCGGTGGCCGCGTCACACTGCTCGCGACGTCGGTGTTCCCGCAGTTTCGTGGTCAGGGCATCGCGGCGGCCCTGCTGACCCGGGTGCTCGGCAGCATCCGTGAGCAGGGCGACACGATCACCGTCACCTGCCCCTTCACCGCACGGTTCTTGGAGTCGCACTCCGAGTTCGCCGACCTTATCGACTCCAGCCTGCCCGGTGTGCCTCGCCGCCGACACTGACCCCGACCCGAACTCTTCCCGAGCAATCCGCTCACCGAACACCCTGGGAGAACGTCATCATGAGCACCATCGAACTGACCGACGAGAACTTCGAGGACACGATCACGACCAACCCCATCGTGCTCGTCGACTTCTGGGCGACGTGGTGCGGCCCGTGCCGCCAGTTCGCACCGATCTTCGAGAAGTCGGCCGAGGACAACCCTGACGTCGTACACGGCAAGCTCGATACCGAAGCGGCCGTGAAGATCGCGACCATGGCGCGGATCACTGCGATCCCAACCCTGATGGCCTTCCGTGACGGGGTCGTCGTGTTCAACCAGGCCGGTGCGCTGCCCGCCGCTGCCCTGGCACAGGTCATCCAGCAGGTCCGCGACGTCGACATGGAAGACGTGCACACCCACATCGCCCAGTCGACACCCACCGCAGATCGGCCTGCCTCCGCGGAGCCGACCCCGGCTGAATCCGCATGAACGGCGCCGTGGCCACCTCGAGCGGCGACGACCGTGGCGGACCTGCCGACTCGTCGAGACAGCTCGGGGACGGCGTCGAGCTGAAGGCACTGGTTGCAGCGATCCCCGAGGGCTGGTCGCGGGCACGCATCGGCGAACACAGCTGGGGAGTGACCCGCACGACGCACGCCGACGGGAGGGCGATCTCCGTCGATGCCGAACGCCTCGGCGGCACGGAAGCGCTCGGCGCGAACGTGTGGATCACCTCCCACGGTGCGCTGATGCGCCCCTGCGAGATCCCAGCCGAGACGGTGTGGCAATTCCTGCGAGACCTCGCAAAGGCGGCGCCCGGACCGCTGCGGACGGGCAACTGAAGGCGCAAGGCGGGGCGCTACCACCTACCGATGACGATGGCCGGCCACAGGGGATGACGGCGGGCACGAGCCGGACGGGTTCGCCCGTCACCGCGGGGCCGCACTGCGCGTGGACGCCAGGAGCGTTGACACCCTCGGGTGCGAACACGAGCGTCGGGCATCACCCGCTGGAACTGTCCGGCGATCCATCGACCGGCGTCGCGCCCTGCGCGAGCTTCAGGCGGGTCCACACGTTCATGTTGATCACCACAGCGGCGATCTCCGCCACGGCGTGCTCGTCGAACAGGTCCGTCGCCTGGGCGTGCGCGGACGCGAAGGCAGGCTGGTCGAACACGGTCAGCGCCTCCGCATACGCCAGGGCGGCCGCTTCCTGTTCCGTGAACAGGGTGCTCTCCCTCCAGCTTGCCAGGTGCGCGACCTTCGCTGAACTCATGCCGACGTCGTGTGCGGCCCGAGAGTGCAGGATGAGGCAGTACGAGCACGGGTTCAGTTGCGCCACGCGCAGCCGTAGCAGCTGAGCCAAACGGGGATCGATCGACAGTGTCGCGGTAAAGCCGAAGTTCGCGGCCATGTCTTTCGCGATGTCGTGCAACCGGGTCTGGTCCGGGTCGAACCTGGTGTTGATGAAGTGCACGCCGTCCATGCCTTCTCCTTCGTCTTGTGAGCGTCCGCCGCCGGTGCGACGAGGTGCCGTCGCCCGACCGCGTCGCACAGCCCGATCCCGGTCGCGGTCCCGCCTCCCAGAGCGGTCATGTCGCACGGGAAGGCGGCCCATCGGGAGGTGTAGAGCCGGGGGAGACCGCGGGCCGACGGTCGCCGACGTGGGTGGTGACCCATCGCATGCCGCGCAGGTCCAGGAGGGTGCCTCCGGGGCGTTCCACGATGACGACGAGTACCGCCAGGCAGGCGCGGCAGCGAGCGACGAACCCCATCGGTGCGCCATAGACCAGGGCCTCGGCGAGGGTCGCGACGTCCCGGCACTCGGCGCACCGGCCGGTCGCGGTCGTCGTGTCGAACGCGAACAGGTCCGCCGCGACGCCTGCGAGGACATTGCCGTCGAGATGGGTCATCAGACACCTCCGAATCGTTCGGTGCGGGTCGAGTCCGGGTCGTGCCCCAGCCTGGTCAGGGTGCGGGCGACGGTCTCGACGAACCCGGTGGGACCGCACACGTAGATCAGCGGCTCGCGTTCTGGCGGCATGGTCTTGAGCCGCAGGTCATCGGCGGTGAGCCGCCTCGGACGGCCGGGCCAGTCATCCGGCGCCGCGCGGGTGTAGTGCCAGGTGGTGACCGCAGGCGCCGACGTGCCGGTCAGTTCCTCCCGGTACAGCGCGTCGTCTGGCGTCCGCGACGAGTACAGCAGCTGCATCGGCGCGGCGGAGCGGGCGTCCGCGTGGGCGCGGATCATCGCGACCAGGGGCACGACGCCGGATCCGCCCGCGATCAGCTGTACCGGACGGTCCTGGTCGGCGCGCCAGACGAACCAGCGGCCGAGCGGCCCGCGCAGCTCCGCCTCGTCGCCGATCTCCAGGTCGTCGACGAGGAACGGCGACACTTCCCCGTCGGGAAGCCGCTCCACGGCCAGCTCGACACCGAGTCCGGGACCGGAGCTGGCGAGGGAGTACGAACGGACGGCCTGGTAGCCGTCGGGCGCGGTCAGGCGGATGTCGACGTGCTGGCCGGGATCGTTGCCAGGCCATCCCGGCACCTCGAAGAGGAGGCTCCGCGCGGTCGCGCTCAGCATCCGGGCGCGGACGAGGCGTCCCTTTCGCCAGGCGAAGCCGCCGGTCACGAGTAGCGCTCCTCCCGCCACGGGTCGCCGTGGTTGTGGTAGCCGTACTGCTCCCAGAAGCCCGGGTCGTCGTCGTCCTGCATGACCAGGCCGCGCACCCACTTCGCGCTCTTCCAGAAGTACAGATGCGGGACGAGCAGCCGCGCCGGACCCCCGTGCTCGGGATCCAGGGGCTCCCCGTCGTACTCGTACGCGATCCACGCCTGCCCGTCCAGGACCTCCTCCAGCGGGAGGTTCGTCGTGTAGCCGCCGTAGGAGTGGGCCATCACGAAGTCGAAACTGGTCTCGACGTCCGCGAACAGGGTGTCCAGCGACACGCCCCGCCAGCTGGTGCCGAGCTTGGACCAGCTGGTGACGCAGTGGATGTCGGTGGTGATCTCCTCCGACGGGAGCGCGGTGAACTCCTCCCACGACCACCGCTGCGTGTTCCCGGTCTCGGGGTGGATGGAGAACGACCACGTGTCGGGGTCGATCGACGGTGTCGGCCCGGCCGAGAGTACCGGGAACGACTCGGTCAGGTGCTGGCCCGGCGGGAGCGCCGGGTCGTCGTTGCGGCGTCGTGCTCCGAATACGGCCATGATGTTCCCCTCACTGTCCCGTGTATCGGCCTTCGGAGGACGCACCCCGAGCCCGTTCCACGAACCTCACCCCTACCGCCTGGCCGTCTTCTGCGATCCAGAACACGTCGTACTCCGCCCGGTACGACGGCGGCCAGAACGACCAGAACCGGCCGTGCTCGTCCACGCCCCACTCGCCGGGACTTTCCCGGCCTTCCTGTTCGGTGAACGTCGTGCGTCCGTCCGGAGTGAAGACCTGGTCGGTTCCGTCTGTGTAGGCGAACCGGGCTCGGGTGAGCGCGTCCGCGACGGCGTCGGCCGGGATCGGGGCGCCGTCGCGGATCCCGGGTACGGCTGGATTCTGGTTCTCGGACACATCTGCTCCCGTTCATCAGACGGCCTGGCGCGGTCCGCGTACTCACCTCCACGGTTCGCCCCGCAAGGCCGCGGGTCGCTCCATTCCTACCGCAGAGAGGACTAGATAGTCCACTGTGTGGAGCGATGTGGCCCGTGCATCAGTGACGGCGGGGGCGCCATGAAGCAGCCGAGACCCGGGGTTCAGGCAACCGGATGACAGGCACTGAGCCGGGAGCATGCACCACCGACGCAAGCGCATTCGCGATCTAGCGTGCATGCTCCCGTGCTGCGGCACGGGACGTGATGGTCCACACAGGCGTCGACCTGATGCGGTTGGTCGCGGACGTAAGGTCACCTCCCGTCGGGTCGCTAACGGGCATGTGCACAGCGAAGGGAGGACGGGCCATGCATCAGCGGTGGATTCTGTTCGTGCTGCTGCTGGACGCCGACCCGCGCGATCCTGGCTGCGACGCCGCGCGGGCGGTGGTGCACGTGTACGTCGATGAGCTTCGAGCGGGCATCGACGCACCGACCCGGAACCCGGGAGCTGCCGATCACTTCGTCGCCTGCGACGCCTGCCGGCAGGTTCTCCAGGGTCTCGTGGCGACCGCCGCGACGCACGACCGTGCGTCCCACGACCCGTGACACGGCACTCGTCTTCGACGTCTCAGATGATTCCCAGACGTCCGGGACCAAGACCGACAACGGTGGTGTTGTGTCTGAGGACGTCGCACCCAGCGACGCCAACGAAGGAGAAGATCATGTCGCACAAGTACGGCAAGACTCCCGAGGCCATGAGCCGCCTCACCCCCGACCAGTACCACGTCACTCAGCAGGCTGGCACCGAGCCCGCGTTCAACAACGAGTACTGGGACAACCACGAGGCCGGCATCTACGTCGACGTCGTCTCCGGCCAGCCCCTGTTCTCCTCCGTCGACAAGTACGACTCCGGTACGGGGTGGCCGAGCTTCACCCGCCCGATCGTCCCAGACGCCATCGTCAGCAAGAGCGACGTCTCGTACGGGATGGTGCGCACCGAGGCCCGTTCGACGGGCGCGGACAGCCACCTCGGCCACATCTTCGGCGACGGGCCGACCGCCGACGGCGGTCAGCGCTACTGCATGAACTCCGCAGCGCTCCGGTTCATCCCCGTCGCCGAGCTGGACGCGCAGGGCTACGGGCAGTTCCGGCACCTGTTCGACACCACCGGCACGGCGAGGACCGAGGAGCATGCTTCATGACCAGCGGCATCAACGACACGGGCGAGATCAGCCGCACCCCGGGAACGGAGACGGCGATCCTCGCGGGCGGCTGCTTCTGGGGCCTGGAAGATCTCATCCGCCGCCAGCCCGGCGTGCTCAGCGCTCGCGTCGGCTACACCGGCGGCAAGAACGACCACGCCACCTACCGCAACCACCCCGGCCATGCGGAGGCGGTCGAGATCGTCTTCGACCCGACGGTGACGACGTATCGGGACATCCTGGCCTTCTTCTTCCAGGTTCACGACCCGACCACGGTGAACCGGCAGGGCAACGACATCGGCTCCAGCTACCGCTCGGCGATCTTCCCGATGTCCCCGAAGCAGGAGCAGGTCGCCCGCGACACGATCGCAGACGTCGATGCGTCGGGACTGTGGCCGGGCGACGCAGTGACGACGATCGAGGAGGCCGGTCCGTTCTGGGAGGCGGAGCCCGAGCACCAGAACTACCTGATCAAGTACCCGAACGGGTACACCTGCCACTTCGTTCGCCCCGACTGGGTGCTTCCCCAGCGCACGGTCACGTGACCGCGCCCCAGGGTGTCCGCCCACCTCCAGGCGGGCACCCTGACCTTCAACTTCACCTTGACTTCGAACTGCTGATTGAGCCAATCAAAGGAGAACGCCATGATCGGACTCGGAGTCCGCACCTCGGGCGGCGACTTGGAGCTCCTCGATCTTCCCGAGCCTCGCCAGCCCGGCCACGGAGAGCTCATCCTCGACATGGTCGCCGCGGGCATCGGCCCGTGGGACGCGCTGCTGCATACCGGTGGATGGGACGTCGACCTCACGCCGCCTGCGGCCCTCGGTGTCGAAGGTGTCGGGCGAGTCGTCCTCACCGGTCCGGGCGAGCCAAAGTTCCACACGGGCGATCTCGTGCTCGTCCACGAAGCTCCGCTGCCCGGCGGAAGTGGGACCTGGGCGGAGAGGGTGCTCATCCGCTCGGCAAACGCTGCCCGAGTACCAGCAGACCTGGAACCGACAGTGGCTGCGGCACTCCCGGTCGCCGGGTTGACAGCACTGCAGGCTCTCGACGAACTCCAGATCGTCACCGGAACTCGACTTCTCGTGGTCGGAGCATCGGGGCCCACGGCCTCGCTCGCTGTACAGCTCGCGCATCGCAGTGGGGCCGAGGTCGTCGCCGGAGCCGGGCAGTCGCACGCGGATCGGCTCCAGAAGCTCGGCGCTGTCGAGGTCATCGACACCCACATCGACGGATGGGCACAGCAGACCCAGCGGAGATTCGATGCCGTTCTCATTGCTGCGACCGGGACCGCCGAGGACGCGATCGGGCTCATCGTCGACGGCGGGCGCCTGACCGCGATCACCCTGGACGCGCCGGAGCCAGTCCGGGGAATCACGACGAACGACCTCTACGTGCAGCCAGACGGGCAGGCGCTCGAACAACTGGCCGAGCTCGTCGCCGCGGGCGACCTCGAGATCGAGGTCCAGGTAGTCGCTCTCCACGACGGCACGTCTATCGCCGACGCTGTCGCGGCAGGCCGTTCCGGTGGAGTGAAGCACGTTCTCCGGCTCTGACCACTACCGCCGTCGGACGGATCCCGGTCTTGACAGAAGACCTGAAGGGCCGGATCTCGTCGGCGCCACCGCACGATTGCGTGGCAGCACCATTGCCGTGCCAGACGCCTCTTCGGCGTCGCGAGCACCAGCGGGTTCTTCATCGCCGCATCGCTGTTCAGTCGCGGTGCGATCCCTGTTCGCCGGGAGGCCGGAGCGCCACGACGAGCGGCACAGCAGGTATCGTCGAACTCATCGGGTCGTAGCGTCGTTCGCTGTCGGGCCAGCAGGTCCCACCGGAGTCCCATGGACATGTTCGGGAGAGCGTCGCCGCAGGTCAGAGTGGGTTTGAAGGCTCCTTCGAACCCAGTATCGCCCACCCGAGATCGAGGCCCGGAACCGCATGGTTCCGGGCCCTTGTCGTGTCGAGGACGTGCGTCAGGGCGCCCGGTGGACAGGTCGACGCGGTAGTCCGGCGCTCCGCACGACGACGCACCGTCGTCGTCCGACGATGGCCCGGCGCCGCCGCTGAAAGGCGCCTCACGATGAACGACCTCACCTGGGGAGCTCCCGTACCGCGCCGATGAGCGGCGCCAAGTCCACGCCGCGCGAGCTGCGCCGCGCCCGCCGGTCGTCCCGGCACGGTTGCTGGGGACACCTGGTCGTCGCGCCGTTGTGGGTTGCGTACGACGCCAACCTCGGCACCCTCCTGCGCACGTGCGACGCTGTGGGGGCGTGCCTCGCCGTGCCGCGCACGCCGCACTACCGGCGGGCGCTCGCCGTGGGCGACACGCTCAAGGGACGGCGTCCGTGCCTCCACTGGGTCGCGCCGTCGAAGGAGGGGTGGCTCGACGCCGAGCAGGCCGCCGGGAAGCGGCTCGTCGCCGTCGAGCTCGCCGAGGGCGCGACGCCGCTGCCGCGGCTCGGTCCAGCGCGGGAGCCGACGGTGCTGCTGCTCGGGCACGAGCGGCACGGCGTGCCGGACGACGTCCTCGCGCGTGTCGACGAGTGCGTCGAGATCCCCATGGCGGGCTGGGGCGGGAGCCTCAACGTCGCGGTCGCGGGCAGCCTGGTGCTGTACCGCCTGGCGGGCCTGGCGTGAAGCGCGGGCGTGCGGTGCGAGCGGTGGGGAAGGCTCCTAGGGTTCCGAGCATGTCGAGCAGGGGGTCGTACGTCCTGGCGTCCGTGTCACGCACGGTACGCACCGTCGAGCTGGTCGCCGAGTCGGGGGCGATGCGCCTGGCCGAGCTGGCGTCGTGTCTCGGCGTGAGCCGCCCGGGGGCGTTCCGCATCGCGCAGACCCTCGTCGCGCACCGCTGGCTCGTCCAGGGCACGGACCGCCGCTACCGGATCGGGCCCGCCGTGCGGGCTCTCCCCGCAGACCCGGGGTCGGGTCCGGGGGAGGGTTCGGCGCGGCGTCCGGGACGCTCGACCGATGTCTGAGGAGCCGAGGTCGTCTCGCCATCTGAGCGGTGGCGTCGGCGGGAGCGGGTGAATGTTCGCGACAAATCGCTCGCGCATGCCGGAGATAGCGTCGATACCGGACGAAGCAGCCAGTTCTGGACAGATGTCCAGCCTGCGAGCCGCCGGGGTGCCGGGCAGGCTGCCCGCATGCTCTGGGTGACGGTCGGCTGGGTACTGGTCGTCCTCGGCGCAGCGACCGCGATCGTCCCCGCGGGACGTGCCCGTCGCCGTGGCGCGACGGGCGCCGAGGGCCTCGCCATCGGGTGCGGCGGAGGTCTCGCGCTGTGGGGAGCGGTCGTGGTGGTGGTCGTCACGGTGCTCCAACGACCCTGACGGCGGCCGGTCCCCCTCCTTGTGCAGGGGGCAGGGAGGTGGACCGGTCACCCTCGCAGGGCGGCGACGAGCCGCCGCGCGTCGGCCTCGATGCGGTCGAGCACGCGGCGGTAGACGTCCTCCGACCGCCCGTAGGGGTCCTCGACGTCCGGGGCGTCGCGCTCCAGGTCGAGGCTCGCGCGCGCCCGGGGCGCGGCGGCGGCGACGTCGGCGAGCCGGGCGGCGTCGTCCGCCCCGGGCGTGCCAGCTCCCAGCCGTTCCGCGATCGACGCGAGCTCCGTGAAGAGGAAGGTCCGCCGGAGCGCCGACGGCGCGAGCTCGAGCACCGCGGCCCGGTGCCGGCGCGTCATCGTGAGCACGAGGTCCCCGGAGCGGACCAGGTCCTCGGTGAGCGAGCGGGCGACGAAGCCCGACGGGTCGAGGCCGCGGTCCGACAGGAGACGGGCCATGACGGGCGCGACGGGTGCGCCGACCACGGCGCCCGTCCCGGCGCTGGCCACGACCACGGAGTCGTCCAGCGCGGCACCGAGCACGAGCTGTGCCGCAGGCGACCGGCAGATGTTGCCGGTGCAGACGACGAGGACGGAGAGCACGCTTCAGACCTCCTGGCGACCGTGGGTCTGGGTAATGTAGCGCGAGCGGCGGCCCGCACCGGAGCCGTCGCGTCGGGGGCGAGTCGCGGGGGGCGGCATGGTGCACGACGGGTGGGGCCCACGGTGGGCAGGCGCCGCGACGCTGGTCGCGCCCTCCGCACGACCGGAGCCAGGACGAGGTCGTCCTGCGGCACGGCGACCGTCCCGCCGAGCGCCGTCTCCGGGGCGGCGCAGGCGCGTCGCCGTGGCCGGCGGGATCGCCCTCGTGGTAGCGCTGGCGTGGTCCGTGTGGCTGGTCACGGACGTCCTGCGCGCGCGTGCCGCGCTCGAGGACGTGGCCGCCACCCTGCCCGCCCTGCAGGAGCAGGTGCGGACGGGGCGGGACGCCGGCGCGGCGATCGACGACGTCCGTCGGTCCGCACGCGTCGCGGCGTCCGCGACGCACGGCCCGCACTGGACGGTCGCCCGCGCGCTGCCGTTCGTCGGCGACGACGCGCGAGCCCTCGGGGAGGCCACCGGCGCCGTCGACCGGGTCGCTCAGGACGCCCTCCCGCGCCTCGCGGACGCCGTCGCCGTCGCGTCCCCGTCGGCCCTCGCGCCGACCGCCGGCGCCGTCGACCTGGGGCCTCTCCGCGCGGCGCGCGACGACGTCGTCGCCGCGGACCGCGCGGTCGTGGCGTCGTACGAGACCGTCGCGGGCATCGACACCTCCACCCTCGTGAGCCCGCTGGCCGCCGCGGTGGACGACCTGCGCGAGCAGCTCGGCGGCGTCGCCTCCCAGACGGCGACCGCCGCACGCGCGGTCCAGCTCGTCCCGCCGATGCTCGGCGCCGACGGCGTGCGGGACTACCTCGTGCTCGTCCAGAACAACGCCGAGCCGCGCGCGACGGGCGGGATCGCCGGCTCGGTGCTCCACCTCCGGGCGGAGTCGGGCGCCGTCGAGCTCGTGGAGGTCCGTCCGGGCAGCGCGCTCGGCGCGTTCCCGGAGAGCGTGGTCGACCTGAGCGGCTCCGAGGCCGCGCTGTTCGGCGACGACCTCGGCAGGTACATGCTCAACGTCACGTCCACCCCCGACTTCCCGCGCGCCGCACGCGTGGCGCGCGAGGCCTGGCTGCGGCAGACGGGTGCGGAGGTCGACGGCGTGGTCGCCGTCGACCCCGTGGCCCTCGCGGGGGTGCTCGGCGGCGTCGGGCCGGTCGAGGTCGCGACGCCGGGCGGCGGGACGCTCCGGCTCACGACGCAGGACGCGGCCGCCTACCTGCTCCACGGCGTCTACGTCGACCACGCGGACCCGGCGGTGCAGGACGCCGTGCTGGCCCTGGTGGCCCGCGAGGTGCTCGGCTCGCTGACCACGGGGGAGGGGGACGCTGCGGCGCTCGTCGACGCGCTCGCCGGGTCGGCCCGGGACGGTCGTCTGCTCGTGTGGTCCGCCCGGACCGCGGAGCAGGACCTCCTGGCGGGCACGGTCCTCTCCGGCGAGCTCGAGGGCCGCCGCGCCGACCTCGCGGGCGGTCCGACGTCTCCCGTCGTCGGGGTCTACCTCAACGCGACGACCGCGTCCAAGACCGGCTACTACCTCGACTCCACCGTGGCGGTCGACGACGTGACGTGCCGTCCCGACGGCTCGCAGGCCTTCACGGTGCACGTGACGCTCGCCTCCACGCTCACCCGCGCCGAGGCGGCAGAGCTGCCCGAGTACGTCCTCGGAGCCGGAGGGGACGGCACGATACGGACCAACCTGCTCGTCTACGCGCCGCAGGGCGGAGGGATCCGCGGGGCGTCGACGGGCGAGGGCGAGCCCGGGCTCTTCGCCCAGGTGCACGACGGGCTCGTCGTCGGAGCGCGGTCGGTCGCGCTCGCGCCGGGGGAGTCCGCGACGTACGAGTACGAGGTCGTCAGCGGCAAGAACCAGCGAGGCAGTGTTTCGGTGAGGAAAACTCCAGGTGCCAGGAACGAGACGACGGCCCTCCCGGCTGTCGGGTGCGGCACGGGTGTGTTCTCCTGAGGGAGCACGGCGGGGGCACGTGCGACGACCGACGTCCGTGACGTCGGCGGACCGGAGGCCCCCGCGCCCGACGACGAAGGCAGGGGGCCTTTGACATGAAGCTTCGACGCGCAGCGACCACGCTGCTCCTCGCCGCGGCGCTCGCCGCGGCACCGGCCGTCGCGTCCGCCTACGAGGCGGACGAGTACGAGGTCGGCGTCTCCACCGCGACGCCCGAGGTCGGCGAGACGTTCACCGTCACGGTGGGCGGGCCGGCCGGGAACCCGACGATCACGCTGACGATCTCGTCGCCCGACGTCCCGGACGGCGCCATCTCGATCGCCGGGACGAAGGCGCTGACCAAGGACACCGTCGACGGCTTCGCGTCGTTCGCGGTGACGCTCTCCGAGCCGGGAACCTTCTCCCTGGTGGCGACCGACGCGGACGGGACCGTGCTGTCGAGCCAGCAGATCGTCTCCGTCCCCGCCTCCGACGGGGCCGGTGGCACGGGCTCGGGCGGCGACTCGGCCGACGGCGCGGGCGACGGGACCTCGGGCGGCCTCGCCGAGACCGGGTCCGACGACGTGCTGCTGCTCGGCGGCGCCGTCCTGCTCGTCGCGGGTGGCGCGACGGCCGTCCTGGTCGCGCGCAGCCGACGCCGCTCGGCGGGGACCAAGGCCTGAGCCGGGCACCCGTCCTCGACGACGGGTGCAGCACAGGCACACCGGTCGCCCGGCGACCGGCCGCCGCCGTGACGACGACGTCCGGACCCGCGGCGGAGAGCTCGGCAGACCGTCGGTGACGGCGGCGTCCGGCACGCCCTGAGGGGCGGTCGTGCGCCGGCGGACCGTCGGGGCTGCGTCCACGGACGTCGCAGGGGGCACCATGACGTTGGAGAAGGATCACGAGGTCGACACCGTCGATCTCGAACGGACGGGACGGCCGGTCACGACGCCGTCCTTCGACACCGGACAGCTCGTCCGGATCGCCCTCGGCGCCTATCGGCGCCCGGGCTGGAAGCCGCGGCTCGCGCGGCGCGTCGCCGCCGTCGACGCGCTCGCGGTGGGCGCCGCCATCGCGACGGCGTACCTCGTCCGGTTCGACGGGATCGGCGGGACCGTCCTGGACGCCCGGTACGTCGCCATCTCGGTCGGCCTGCTCGCGGTCTGGTGGTGCGCGCTGCGGGCGGCGTTCTCGCGCGACAGCCGGAGCCTGGGCTCCGGCGCGCCCGAGTACGCGCGCGTCGTCAACACGACGATCGCGGTGTTCGGGGTGGTCGCGATCGCGGCGTACCTCGTCCGGTACGACCTGGCCCGGGGGTACGTCGCCGTCGCGCTGCCCGTCGGGCTCGCGCTCCTCCTGCTGGGGCGGTGGGCGGTGCGGCGCCGACTGGTCCGCCTGCGCCGGCGCGGCCGCTGCCGGTCGCGGACGCTCGTCGTCGGCGGTCGGGACGGAGCCGCCCACCTCGTGGAGAGGCTGCGCGAGGCGGCGGACAGCGGCTACCAGGTCGTCGGCGCGTGCGTCCCGGGAGGCGCGGTCGAGCCGCACGAGACGGTGGCGGGCGTGCCGGTGGTCGGCGAGGTCGGTGACACCGCGCGCCTCGTCGAGCCGCTGCGGGCCGACACCGTGATGGTCACGGGGTCCGACCTCGTGACGCCCCGGACCGTCAAGCGGCTCGCGTGGGACCTCGAGCCGTGGGGAGCGGACCTCGTCCTCGCGCCCGCGCTGACCGACGTGGCGGGTCCACGCATCCGGACCCGGCCGGTGGCGGGGCTGCCGCTCCTGCACGTCGAGGCGCCCGGGTACTCCGGCCCCCAGCACGTGCTCAAGCGCGCGTTCGACGTGGTCGGCGCGCTCGGCCTCCTCGTGCTCTTCTGCGTCCCGCTCCTCGTGACGGCGCTCGCGGTGCGGCTCACGAGCCGCGGTCCCGTCCTGTTCGCGCAGGAGCGCGTCGGGCTGCGCGGCGAGCCGTTCACCGTCCTCAAGTTCCGCTCGATGGTCGTCGACGCGGAGTCACGGCTCGAGGACGTCCTCGGCGCGGGGAACGTGGGCGTGTTCTACAAGCCCAAGCAGGATCCCCGGGTCACCCGGGTGGGTGCGTTCATCCGCCGCTACTCGATCGACGAGCTCCCGCAGCTCTTCAACGTGCTCGGGGGCTCGATGAGCCTCGTCGGACCCCGTCCGCAGGTCTCGCTCGAGGTCGACCAGTACGACGACGAGATCGGCCGGCGGCTGCTGGTCAAGCCCGGGCTCACCGGGCTGTGGCAGGTCTCGGGCCGCAACAACCTCACGCTCGAGGAGAGCGTGCGGCTGGACCTGTACTACGTCGAGAACTGGACCGTGACCGGGGACCTCCTCATCCTGCTGCGGACGCTGCGAGCGGTGGTGGGGCGTGACGGTGCGTACTAGGCCGAGGGTGGCGATCACCCAGCCCTACGTCCCGGCGTACCGGGAGCGCCTGTTCGCTCTGGTCGTGGAGGGGCTCGACGAGCGCGGGGTCGACGCGCACGTCTTCTACGGGGGCGACCTCGAGCAGATGCGGCGCCGTCGCGGACGGGGCGACATGGTCGAGGCGGCCTGGGCCACCGAGGTGCCCGTGCGCGTGGTGCGCGTGGGCTCCGGAGGGCGGCACCTGGTCCGTCGCGTGGTCCCGACGGAGTGGCGTGACGCGGTGCTCGTCACGGAGATGCAGGCGGGCAACCTCGACGCACTGGTGGCCGCCCTGCGCGGGAGGCCGTACGTGACCTGGGGCCACGGCGCCTCCTACACCGCCGACGAGGTGACGCTCGCAGGGCGCTGGGAGGCCTGGCTGAACCGTCGCGCGCGGCACGTCCTGACGTACACCGAGGCAGGACGTCGTCACGTCCTGGAGACGGCACGGGTCCCGGCGGACCGCGTCACGTCGTTCGGCAACAGCACCGACACGCGCACGCTGCGGCGCGAGCGGGCCGCCCTCGACGATCGGGACCTGGCCGCCTACCGCGACGCCGTCGGGCTGCCGGGGGATGCCCGGGCCGCGCTCCTGCTGGGGGCGCTCAACGAGCACAAGCTGCCGGACCTCGTCGTCGGGACCGTGCGTGAGGTCCTGCGTCGGGACCCCGACGTCTGGCTCCTCGTGGCGGGCGACGGGCCCGCTCGGCGGGTCTTCGAGGACCTGGCCGCCGAGACGGGCCGCGTCGTGGTGCTGGGGCAGGTCGACGCGCGGGGGACCGCGCGTGCCGCCGCGGTCTCGCGGCTGCTGCTGAACCCGGGTCGGGTGGGGCTCGTCGCGGTCGACGCCCTCGCGCTCGGGCTGCCCGTCCTGACCAGCGACGTCGGTCGCCACGCCCCGGAGATCGAGTACCTCACCGAGGGGTCCGACCTCTTCACCGTGCCCGGGACGCCGTCGGACCTCGCCGCCGCGTGGCAACGCCTCGCCGCGACGGACCGTCCGGCGGGGGCCGCGGGCGAGGTGCCGTCGACGGAGGCGGCCGCCGAACGGATCGTGCGGTCGGTGCACGAGGTCGTGAAGGAGGCGGCATGAGGGTCGTCCACTACTACGCGCGGTTCCTGGCCCACCCGTCCGGCGTGACCGACTCCGTCGAGAACTGGGTGCGCCAGGCGCGCCGCGCGGGATACGAGGCGGTGGTGCTGTGCGCGAGCGTGCCGGCACCGCGAGAGGTGCCGGAGGACCTGCGGGGGAGCGTGCGCACCGTCACGCACCTCGGGCGGGGACGCACGAGCTGGGTACCGACGGGCCTGGCGAGCGAGGTGCGGCCGGGGGACGTCGTCTACCTGCACGAGGGCTGGGTCGTGAGCAACGTCGTCGCGGCGCGGAGCGCCCGGGCGCGCGGCGCGGTCGTGGTGCTCATGCCTCACGGCGTGTACGAGCCGGGCATCACGTCGCGCCTGCGCGACGTGGCCGGCGCCCGGCGGGCCGCCGAGGCGTCCGTCGTGCGCCGCGTCGACTGGCTGCACGTGTTCTACCCGTCCGAGCGCCGGCTCGCGGACGACGTCGCGCGCGGCCGGACCGCGCCCGCGCTCGTGCTGCCCAACGGCGCACCGGCGCCCGAGGAGGTCCCTCGCTGGGTCGGAGCGGGTGACTACTTCCTCTGGATGGGGCGCTACGACCCCGACCACAAGGGGATCGACAACCTGCTGCGCCGCTGGGCCGAGCTCCCGGCGCCGCGTCCGCGCCTCATGCTTGCGGGACCCGACTTCCGGGGTGGTCGCGAGCGGACCGCCCGACTGGTCCACGAGCTCGGCCTCGACGGGACCGTCGATCTGCGCGGCAACGCGCGCGGGGAGGAGAAGTGGCTGCTCATCACGGGCTGCCGCGCCTACTTGCACCCCTCTCGCTGGGAGTCGTGCAGCATCACGCTGCTCGAGATGCTCGCCGCTGGGGTCCCGACCGTCGTCTCGTCGACGATCCACGCGGCGGGACCGCTGCGGTCTGCGGGCGCGGCCGTCGTCGCCGACTTCGCCCGCCCCACCGGTCTGCTGGGGCCGCTCGACGAGGTCGACGGGAACCGCGACCTCGGCCGCCGCGCCCGGGAGTGGACGGAGGGCTCCGCCACGTGGGAGCGGGTGGGCGCGGAGTACCGCGGCTGGCTGAGCAGCCTCGAGGAAGGAGCGGTCCGATGATCGTGGTGGTGGACCCGGGAGCGGCGTCGACGAACGTCGGTGACCGGATCATCTCGGAGGCCGTCGACGCGGAGCTCGTCGCGCCGCTGCGCGAGCGGGGCACCGAGGTCGAGCTCGTGCCGATGCACGGAAGGCTCGACGCGACCCATCGCGCGGCCCTGCGCGGCGCCCGGTCGGTGGTCGTGTGCGGGACGAACCTGCTCTCCGACCACATGCGCTTCCGTCGCGCGTGGCACTGGCCCGCCGCCGACGTCGATCTGTGCCGGGGGCGGCTGACGTTCCTCGGCGTCGGCTGGTGGCAATACCAGCGTGCGGGGATCGACCCGGCCTCGGGGGCGTGGCTGCGGTCCCTGGCTGGCGACGTGCCCTGGGCCGTGCGCGACGAGTACTCGCTCGCGAAGCTGCGGCGAGCGCGCGTGCCCGCGGTGCACACGAGCTGCCCGACGCTGTGGGGCGTGGAGAAGCAGACGCTCCCGTCCGACGAACGGCGCGTCGTGGTGACGTTCACCGACTACAGCCAGGACCCGCTGGCCGACCGGAGGCTCGTGCGGGCGCTCGCCGAACGCTTCGACGAGGTGCTCTTCTGGCCCCAGGGCCCCGGCGACCGCGAGTACGTCGACGGTCTCCGGGCCGGCACGGGCACGATGCTCGGCCCGCGCCTCGAGGACTTCGACGCGGTGCTCGACGCACCGGGGACGGCGTACGTGGGGCTCCGGCTCCACGGCGGCATCCGAGCGATGCAGCGGGGCGTGCCCACCCTCGTGCTGTCGATCGACAACCGCGCGCGGGAGATCGCGCGGTCGGTCGGCCTGCGAGCGCCCTCGCGCCACGCGGCACGGCGCTACCAGGAGGACCTGCGCGCGGGCGAGGTGGTCCGCATCGACGTCCCGCGGGACGCCGTCGACTCCTGGCGCCGCCGGTGGGGGATCGAGCGATGACGCGCGGACGACCGGAGGCGACGGCCGTGCTCGACGGGCCGGGGCGGACCGTCGCGGACTGCGACCCTGTGGCCGACTTCGTGCTCGTCACCGACGAGCGGGCTTGGCACGAGGCAGCCCGAGCCGGCCTGGACCCCGTGGCCACGCACCTGCGGTTCAGCGTCACGGACCGCCGATCCGACGCAGCGGCTCGCCTCGGGCGGTTCGTCATGCCCTGGCGCTGGCGCCGGACCATCCTCAACGCGGGCATCGGGGTCGTGTACTGGAGGCGGGGCGCCCCGCTGGCGCCCCGGGTGGGCGCGCTGCTCGCAGGAAGCCGGGTCGTGAGGCTCGACGCATGACGCCTCCCGACGTGCTACGGCGGTCCCTCGCGGTCCCGGCGGCCCTGACCCGGCCGCTCGTCCTCTCGCAGGCGGCGGCCAGCGCGGCGGGTGCGGCGGTCGTCCTCCTGGGTGCCTGGCACATGGAGCCGGACGAGTTCGCCAGCTTCAGCCTGGCTCTCCTCGTGCTGAACGTCGGAACCGGGCTGGTGCGGAGCGGGCTCTTCCAGCCCGCGCTCATCGAGCGGCGGACGGACCCCCACGCCGTCGTCCCCCTTCGCTACGTCGCCACCGCCGCGGGGACGGTCGTCGTGCTCGTCGCGGCGGTGGACCTCGCCGTGACCGTGCTCGGCGTGGGCGGCGCGACGCTGCTGGGGGTCCTCAGCGTCGCGCCGGTCGTCCAGGACTGGCTGCGGTTTCGTTGCATCGGCCAGGGACGCAACGGGGCGGTTGCGGTCTCGGACGGGATCCGTCTCCTGCTCGTGCCCGCCGTCCTCGTCGTCGCCGGTACGGCGCAGCCGCTCGTCGCCTTCTACGCGGTGTGGTGCGCAGGCTACGCCGTGGCGGCGGTCCCGCTCGCGCTGGCGGCACACCGCGTGCCCCGCTTCTCGCGGTACTCGGTGTATGGGACGCGGGCTCGCTCCCAGGCGTGGGAGTTCCTCGTCGCCCAGCTCGCCACGACGGTGCCGCTCCTCGTGCTCGGCGCGCTCTCCGTGAGCGCGAGCGTCGGCGCGTTCCGGCTGAGCCAGACGCTCTACGGTCCGGTGAACGTTCTCTTCGCGGCCGTCGCGCTGAACCTCCTCTCGGACGCGGTCAGCGAGACCGGCCGGCCCGACGACGCCACCCTCGTCCGGCGCGGACGGCGCCTCGGCCTGCTGTCCGCGGGCGGGGCGACCGCGCTCGGCGCGGTGCTCGTGCTCGTCGCCGCGGCGGGGGCGGTCCAGCCGTCCGGCATCGAGCGCGGGGAGCTCGTCGTCGCGCTCGCGGCGGTCGGCTGCTTCGCAGCCTGCGGCGGGCTCGTGGGACCGCACCTCGTCGTCATGCGGATCTTCAAGGCGCAGTCCGTCGTGACGCGCGCGCGGGTCGGCATGGTCGCGGTGACCTGGTGCGGGTTCGTGATCGGATATCTGGTCGGAGGGCCATTCATGAGCCTCGTCCTGGGATTCGTCCTCGGAGGGATCGGATATGTCGCCTTCTTCCTTCCCGCGGCGGCGCGGACCTATCACGCGGTGGCCCTGTGACGTGTGAATGCGGTGCGGCCCCGTGGTCATTGCGCGGTCCATTCTCCTTTCCGGGAAGGAGCGGGCACGGAGCGCGTCGAGAGGGCAGGGCGCGCGTCGTCTCCCGGCGCCGGCACCTCGCGGTTCGAGATCGGGGTGAGCGGTGCGTCGCGCACTCCCGGCGTCCCGTCGCGGCTCGGCGGGGCGGCGTCGTCGGCGGCCCCGCGGGTGGTCCGGGTGGCGGTGGAGAGATGGACAGGGGATGACGAATGCATGACCAGTTCTCGGTGACCGAAGAACCGGTGGGGGTCGTCCCGCCAGGAGCGGGACGGGTCGCCGGCCGCCCTCCGGGCCGGCGCGCCCGCAGGGCGGCGAGAGCTCCCCGCGACGTCGAGGTCGTCCACGAGGGTCGCGACGGGTCGCGCGACCCCGTGCTGGCTCTCGCGCGGGTGCTCCTGTACGGCGGCCTCGTCCTCGTGTCGCTCATGGTGCTGCGGGTGGGCGGCGGCATCACGGTGGGAGACGTCGTCCTCCTGGCCAGTCTCGCGCTGTGCCTCGCGGCCATAGGCCGACAGCCCACGCCGCACCCGTACGGCGCCTGGGCGTTGCCCGCCGTGGTGCTGCTGGTGGTCGGGGGCTGCCTCGCGACGGCGGGCTCTCCCGCGCCGACCGAGAGCCTCGTCAGCCTCGTCCGCGTGCTGTACGTCGCGCTCGTTCTCCCGTGGCAGCTCGCGGTCCTCCTCGACGACGAGCGGCGGCTGCGGCGGGGCCTCGTCGCGTTCGGCGTCGGGGCGGCTGCGTGCTCCCTGGGGACGCTCGTGCAGTTCGCGCTCGGCCCGGGCGCGATCCCCGGAGGGGTCGTCACGACCGCAGGCCGCTACACAGGGTTCACCGGCCACGTCAGCGACACTGGCGCCATCGCGTCGCTCGCGGTCGTCATCGGCCTGTCCGGGCTGACGCGCGGCCTGGGAGGGCTCCAGCGTCTCCTGCTCGTGGGCACCGCTCTCTCGGGAGTCGTGGGTCTCGTGCTCAGCGGCAGCGTGAGCGGCATGCTGGCGGCCGTCCTCGGCAGCACCGCCCTCCTGCTCCTGCGCGGCATCCCTGTCGGGCGGGTCGCCGTCGCGGCCGTCGTCGCCGGTGCGGCGCTCTGGTTCGCGGGCGGCGTGCTCGGCGAGACGCAAGGCGCGCTGCGGCCGGCGGAACGGGTCGAGCAGGTCCTCGGGCTGTCGGGCGGCGACGCGTCGCTCAACACCTCGGCGTCCCGGTGGGACACGATCGTCCTCGGGTGGCGGGGCTTCCTGCAGGACCCGGTCAGCGGGGCCGGTCTCGACGCCCGGTCCTCCCTCGTCGTCGACACGCTGGGGGTGCACAGCCTGCCCGTCGCGGCGCTCTACCAGGGGGGCGTCCTGTTCGCGGCGGGCCTGCTCGGCTGTCTCGTGGTGGCGGCGCTGCGCGCCGCGCGGGCCGTGCCCCGGACGGCGCTCCAGGCCCGCGTGTACGCGGTCGGCGTCACGGCGCTCGCGTTCAGCGCGACCGCGCCGAGCATGTACAACCGCTACCTCTGGGTGCCGGTCGCTCTCGTTGCCGCCGCGGTCGCGCTGGGGCCGGGCGTCGGTGCAGGCCGAGGCGTCCGGGGTGCCGGGGCTCAGCGGGCGTAGGCGCGCTCCAGCGCGTCCGCGACCGCGTCCATCGAGTAATCCCTCCGGACGAGGTCGCGCGCGCGGCGGCCCGCGTCCTGGGCGAGACGGGGGTCGTCGAGGAACCGTGCCACCGCGGCGGCGAGGTCGTCGACGCCCTCGCCCACGACCTCGCCCGCCGCGGCGCGCGTGACCTGTTCCGCGAGCCCGCACGTGCGCGTCACGACGACGGGGACCCCGCACGACATCGCCTCGAGGACGCTCATGGGGAACGGCTCGTCGACGGACGGCAGGACGTAGAGCGACGCGCGCGCGAGCCGGGCCGTCGTGCGCTCGGGAGGCAGCGCCCCTTCCCAGGCGACCCGCCCGCGGACGGCCGCCGGGAGTGCCGCGATCCGGTCGCGCACGGCGGCGCCCTCGCCTTCGTCCGGACCGACGATCCGGAACCGGGCCTCGGGGAACCGCGGCGCGAGACGGGCCGCGGCGTCGACGAAGGCGACGGGCCGCTTACGGGGGTGCAGGCGGGCGAGGAACAGCACCTCGGGATGGTGGTCGGGGGGCTGCGGGTCGCTCGTCCCGCCCGCCGGCACGCCGTTGACGAGCCGCTGGATGCTGACTCCCGGGCCGAACAGCGTGCGGAGGCCGCCCTCCTCGACGGGGGTGAGGGCGAAGCTCGTCGACGCGCGAGCCATGACGCGGCGCGTGAGGACCGCGTCGAGGGGCGCCGCGAGCGGGTGCGGGGACGGCATCACCATGCCGTGCGTCTGCGTGACGTAGGGCTTGCCCGACCGGGCCCAGGCGACCGCCGCCGGCAGGGTGACGAGGTCGCGCGCCAGATGGACGTGCGCGACGTCGGCACGAGCCCCGCGGGCCCGGATCCACCGCACCATCGAGGGTGCGGCGAGCCCCGCGAACCCCGCGCCCGGCGCGGCCCGGACGGCGGGGAACGCCACGACCGGCACGCCGTCCCACGTCGTCGGGAGCTCGTCGAAACCTGCCGCAGCGGCGACGAGGATCGCGTCGTGACCTCGTGCACGCAGCGCCCGGATCTGGTTGGTCGCGACGCGGACGGGACCCCCGTACGCGCCGTCGGGGGTGAGGAGCGTGGCCACGTGCAGGACGCGCAGGCGTCGGCCGGCCATCTCAGAACCGCGTCCGGTCCGAGAGCGACCGGCCGTCCCAGACACGGCCGTCGGGCACGTCGCCGCGCACGATCGACCCAGGTGTGACGAGCGCCGAGCGCCCGATCCGCGTACCGCCGAGGACGACGCACCGTGCGGTGACCCACGCCCCAGGGCCGACGTGCACGGGGGCCGTCACGAGCCCCATGTCGGTGCGGTGCCGGTGGCTCCCCGTGGTGAGGAACGTGTCCTGCGAGAGCACGGCGTCGTGCCCGATCCAGACGTGGTCCTGGTTATGGATCCACACCCCTTCACCGATCCAGCAGTTTGCCTCCACGTGAAGTTTCCATGGGAAGCGGACGCGCGTGCGCGGGCGGAAGACGACCCCGGCTCCGATGTCGGCGCCGAAGGCGCGCAGCACCGCGACGCGCAGGCGCGAGCTGAACTGCCAGGGGTTCGACACGAATAGGATCTCGGCGGCGCCCCACAGGTAGACGAGCGCACTCGGGCGCCCCCAGGACGTCCTTTCCCCGGGCGCCTCGGCGAGCGGGATCACGCGGATTTCCTGGCGCATTTTCTGCGATGTCATCTGCCCCCCAGCGAATCGGCCCGAACGTCGTTATCGTACGTGCGTGAGCATCTCGGGAATGCGCGTCCTGGTGATCGGCGCCAACTACGCACCTGAACCTACCGGAAATGCGCCCTACACGTCGGCGCTGAGCCGCGCCCTGGCTGCTCGCGGGGCGCGGGTGAGCGTACTCACGACCTTTCCGCACTACCCGGAGTGGCGTGTCCGTGCGGGCTACCGCGGGTGGTCCCGCCGGGAACGGGTCGACGGCGTCGAGGTGCTCCGTCTGCGCCACTACGTACCCCGGTCGCCCAGCTCCGTGCGCCGCCTCCTCGCCGAGCTGAGCTTCGGGGTGCGGTCTGCGACGACGCGCTGGCCCGACGCCGACGTCGTCCTGCTCGTCTCACCGTCGCTCTTCGCGGCGGCCGTCGCGATGCTGCGGCTCCGCACCGGGCGTGCGCGCCGGGCGGCGCGCGCCGACGCGCCGGGCGTCGTGCTCTGGACCCAGGACCTCTACTCGCTCGGTGTCTCGGAGACCGGGGCGGCCTCGGGCCGCGTGGCCCGCCTCGTGGGTGCCGTCGAGCGCTGCGTCGCGCGCGGTGCGGACGCGGTGGTGGCGATCCACGAGCGCTTCGCGCGTCATCTGGGCGAGTCCCTCCGGGTCGATGCCGCCGCGCTGCGCGTCGTGCGCAACTGGACGCACCTCGCGCACGACGCGGTGCTCCCGGACCGCGCGACCGTACGCGCCGCCCACGGGTGGGGAGACGACGAGACGGTCGTGCTCCACGCCGGCAACCAGGGGGTGAAGCAGGGTCTCGAGAACGTCGTCGAGGCGGCGCGTCTGGCAGACGCGCAGGGTGCGCGGGTGCGGTTCGTGCTCCTGGGCGACGGGAGTCGTCGAGCCGCGCTCGAGTCGGCCGGGCGCGGGGTGCTCCGCCTGCAGTTCGTCGACCCCCTGCCCGACGCGGAGTTCCGCGCCGCGCTCGCGGCCTCCGACGTGCTGCTGGTCAACGAGCTCGCGGGACTCGCCGAGATGTCCGTTCCGAGCAAGCTCACGTCCTATTTCGACGCGGCCCGGCCCGTGCTCGCGGCGTCGTCCGAGGGCTCGACGACGGCGGCCGAGCTGCGCGCGTCCGGTGGCGGCGTCCGCGTCGACCCGCAGGACCCGCAGGCGCTCGTCGACGCGGTGCGGGCGCTCGCGGCCGACCCGGGTCGTCGCGACCGTCTCGGATCGGCGGGCCGCCGCTACCGCGACGAGACGCTCACGGAGGACGCCGCGGTCGACGCGTTTGCGACGGTCCTCCAGCAGCACGCACGCCGCCCGCGGGGGACCCGGGCCAGGACCACCACCGCAGGCACCACCACGACACCAGGAGCGACCGCGACCGCGGGTGTCGTGCCGCCCGACGGCGCGGCGCGCGTCCCGGGCGTCGCACGTACCTAACCACCGACGGCAGCGCCGCTGCACGACTCAGGGGGAAGCATGAAGAAGGCACTGATCTCGGGGATCACGGGGCAGGACGGCTCGTACCTCGCGGAGCTCCTGCTCCGCAAGGGGTACGAGGTGCACGGGTTGATCCGCCGCGCCTCGACGTTCAACACGGCGCGGATCGACCACCTCTACCAGGACCCGCACGAGGAGGACGCGCGGCTCTTCCTGCACTACGCGGACCTGTCCGACGGCGCGCGCCTCGTGTCGCTCATCGCGCAGATCTGCCCGGACGAGGTCTACAACCTCGCGGCGCAGTCCCACGTGCGGGTCTCGTTCGACGAGCCCGAGCACACGGCGGACACCACGGGGACGGGGGCGATCCGCCTGCTCGAGGCGGTGCGCCTGGCGGGCGTGGAGACGCGCTACTACCAGGCGTCGTCGTCCGAGCTCTACGGCGCCACCCCGCCGCCGCAGAACGAGACGACGCCGTTCCACCCGCGCTCGCCCTACGCGGCGGCCAAGCTCTACGCGTACTGGATCACGAAGAACTACCGCGAGGCCTACGACATGTTCGCGGTCAACGGGATCCTCTTCAACCACGAGAGCCCGCGCCGCGGCGAGACGTTCGTGACCCGCAAGATCACGCGCGCCGTGGCGGCCATCCAGGCCGGTCGTCAGGAGCACCTGTACCTGGGCAACCTCGACGCGGTCCGTGACTGGGGGTACGCGGCCGAGTACGTCGAGGGCATGTGGCGGATGCTGCAGGCCGAGCGGCCGGACGACTACGTCCTCGCCACGGGGATCGGGCTGTCGGTGCGCGACTTCCTTCAGGAGGCGTTCGCCCACGCGGGGCTCGACTGGGAGCGGCACGTGCGGTTCGACGAGCGCTACCTGCGCCCGACGGAGGTCGACGCCCTCGTCGGCGACCCCAGCAGGGCGCACGCCGACCTCGGGTGGAAGCCGACCGTCGACGGGCGCGAGCTCGCGCGCATCATGGTCGACGCGGACGTCGAGGCCCTGGGGCACGCCGGGTCGCCGTGGATCGACCGGGTCGCGCTCGCGACGTGGGACGCGGCATGACGTCGCCCGACGAGCGCGACCTCGTCCGCCACGAACCGGCGCCGCTCGACCGGGACGCCGTCTTCTACGTCGCCGGCCACCGCGGCCTGGTCGGCTCGGCGATCTGGCGCCGGCTGGAACGGGCGGGGTTCTCCCGGCTCGTGGGGCGGACCTCCGCTGAGCTCGACCTCACCGACCGCGACGCGGTGCACGACTTCTTCCGTGCGCACCGCCCGCGCTACGTCGTCCTCGCGGCGGCGAAGGTCGGTGGGATCATGGCGAACGCGGCGTACCCCGTCGACTTCCTCAGCGAGAACGTCCGCATCCAGGTGAACGTCCTCGACGCCGCGCGGACGTCCGAGGTCGAGCGGCTGCTGTTCCTGGGCTCGTCGTGCATCTACCCGCGGCTCGCGCCGCAGCCCATCGTCGAGGACGCGCTGCTGACGGGGCCCCTCGAACCGACCAACGACGCCTACGCGATCGCGAAGATCACCGGCATCCTGCAGGTCCAGGCGGTCCGCCGCCAGGACGGGCTGCCGTGGATCTCGGCCATGCCGACGAACCTCTACGGACCCGGCGACAACTTCTCGCCGACCGGGTCGCACGTGCTGCCCGCGCTGATCCGGCGCTACGACGAGGCCGTGCGGACCGGCGCCCGGGAGGTGACGAACTGGGGGACGGGGTCGCCACGGCGAGAGCTCCTGCACAGCGACGACATGGCCGACGCGTGCCTGCATCTCCTGGAGCACTACGACGGCCCCGTCCAGGTCAACGTCGGCACCGGGCAGGACGTCACCGTCCGGGAGCTCGCCGAGACGGTCGCCGACGTCGTCGGGTACGACGGCGCGACGCGTTGGGACACGTCGCGGCCGGACGGCACGCCGCAGAAGCTGCTCGACGTGTCCCGGCTGCGTGCGAGCGGCTGGGAGGCGAGGACGGGGCTGCGCGAGGGGATCGAGCGGACCGTGGCGTGGTACCGCGAGCAGGCCGGGCGGGTCCGCGCGTGACCCCGGTGCGGGCTGAGGCCCCCAGGCTCGCGACGTGCGGTGCCCTGTGCGAGATTGAGGCGGTCGTGGGTGGACGCTCAGGGGGAGCGGCCCGGTGAGGGGGACGACGATGGAGCTCAGGGACTACCTCGTCCTGCTGCGCAAGAGGTGGGTCACGATCGTGGTCGCCGGGGCGCTCGGGCTGGCGCTCGCGGGCGCGTACTCGCTCCTGACGACGCCGACGTACTCCGCCCGGTCCCAGGTGTACGTGTCCGTGCAGGGCTCCGACTCCACGACGGACCTGCTGCAGGGGTCGAACTTCACCGTGCGCCAGGTCAAGTCGTACATCGAGCTCGTGACGAGCCCGCGCGTCCTGGACCCCGTGATCGAGGAGCTCGGCCTCGCAGACGACGCCGGGTCGCTCGCGCAGCGGGTCCGCGCCGACTCGCCGCTCGACACGGCGCTCATCAACGTCACGGCGACCGACGAGTCGCCGCAGCTCGCCGCCGAGATCGCGAACGCGACGGCCCGGTCGCTCGCGGCGGTCGTGGGGGAGCTCGAGACCCCGGTCGGGGGCGGAGACTCGCCCGTGCAGATCAGCACGGTCCGCGCGGCGTCGGTGCCGACCTCCGCCGCGTCGCCGAACGTCCGGCTGAACCTGGCGCTCGGGCTCGTCGTCGGCCTCGTGCTCGGCGTCTCGGTGGCGGTCGTGCGCGAGCTCCTGGACACGCGCGTCCGGTCCACGTCGGACGTCGAGGACGTGACGGACGCCCCGGTGCTGGGCGTCGTCGGGTACGACGAGGAGGCGCCGGAGCACCCGCTCATCGTCCAGGAGTCACCCAAGGCCGTCCGGGCGGAGGCCTTCCGCAGGCTGCGCACCAACCTGCAGTTCCTCGAGCTCGGCCCGGCCGCGCGCACGTACCTCATGACGTCGGCGCTCCCCGGCGAGGGCAAGACCACCACCAGCATCAACCTGGCCATCACGCTCGCGGACGCGGGCCAGCGCGTCGTCCTCGTCGACGCGGACCTCCGGCGACCGTCGGTCGCCCGGTACCTGGGGGTCGAGGGGTCGGTCGGGCTGACGACGGTCCTCATCGGGAAGGTGGGCGTCGAGGACGCTGTGCAGCCGTGGGGCAACGCCAACCTCGACGTCATCGCCTCCGGGCAGATCCCGCCGAACCCGAGCGAGCTGCTCGGGGCGGCCCCGATGACGCAGCTCCTGGACCGGCTGCGGGCCGACTACGACGTGATCGTGATCGACACGCCCCCGCTCCTCCCGGTCACCGACGCGGCGATCCTTGCGAAGGGGGTCGGCGGCGCGATCGTCGTGGTCGGTGCCGGCACCGTGCACCGGAACCAGCTGGAGACCGCGCTCTCCGCCCTGGGCACCGTGGGCGTCCCCCCGCTGGGGATCGTCGTCAACCGCGTGCCGGTGCGAGGGCCCGGTGCGGGCGCGTACGAGTACGCCTACCAGGAGTACACCGCGGACGAGCCCGGCGCGTCCGGGGACACGACACGCCGCGGGACCCGGGGTCGCGCGGGCGGGGCGCGGCGGCACGCGCGTCGGCCGATGCCGCAGGGCGCCACCGCGCCGGCCGTCCCGGGTGCGTGGGCGCGGGTCGGCGCCGAGGAGCCGGGACGGGTCGCCCCGTCCGACGGTGCGGCGAGCGGTGCGGCAGACGGTGCGGCACCGGACGCGGCACGAGGGGACCGGGACGCCGCGGACGAGCCGGCAATCTCGGTCGGCCGTCGCGTCCGTGCGGGGACCTTCGACGAGGTGGTGCTGCCGAGCGAGCGGCAGTGAGGAGGGCGGCGCTGCCCCGGTTCGCCGGTCGCACGCGGCGCCGCGGACGGGACGCCGGGTGGCCGGCGGCGACGAGCAGGGGGACGGCATGAGAATCTCGGTGATCGGCTGCGGCTACCTGGGCGCGGTGCACGCGGCGTGCATGGCGACGCTGGGGCACGACGTGGTCGGGGTGGACGTCGACGCCCGGAAGGTGGGGTCGTTGCGCGACGGGCGGGCACCGTTCTACGAGCCGGGGCTCGACGGGCTGCTCGCAGAGGCGAGGGCCTCCGGACGGCTCACCTTCACGACCGACCCCGCCGCGGCGGCCGACGCCGAGGTCCACTTCGTGTGCGTCGGGACGCCCCAGCGCGCCGACTCGTACGCCGCCGACCTGTCGTCCGTCGACGCGGCCTTCCGGTCGCTCGTGCCGCACCTCGCCGCGGACGCGGTCGTGGTGGGCAAGTCGACGGTCCCCGTGGGGACGGCCGCACGGCTCGCGGACGAGCTCGCCGCGGTCCGTCCCACCGCGACGCTCGTCTGGAACCCCGAGTTCCTGCGCGAGGGGTTCGCCGTCCAGGACACGCTGCGACCCGACCGGCTCGTCTACGGCGTCCCGGACGACGCGGCGGGGGCTCGTGCGGTCGAAGCGCTCGACGCCGTCTACGCCGCGGCCCTCGGCGACGGCACGCCGCGGCTCGTGGTCGACCGGGCGACGGCCGAGCTCGTCAAGGTCGCGGCGAACTCGTTCCTCGCCACGAAGATCTCCTTCATCAACGCGATGGCGGAGCTGTGCGAGGTCGCTGGGGGAGACGTGACGCTCCTCGCCGACGCGATCGGCCTCGACGAGCGGATCGGGCGGCGCTTCCTCAACGCCGGGCTCGGGTTCGGCGGCGGCTGCCTGCCGAAGGACATCCGCGCGTTCATGGCACGGGCCGAGGAGCTGCACGCCGACCCCGCCGTCAGCTTCCTGCGCGAGGTCGACTCGATCAACCTGCGCCGGCGCGAGCGCATGGTCGACCTCACGGTCGGCGTGCTCGACGGGCGTCCGCTGGCCGGCGCGCGCGTCGCCGTCCTCGGTGCGGCGTTCAAGCCGGACAGCGACGACGTCCGCGACTCGCCGGCGCTCGACGTCGCCGAGCGGCTGCACCACCGGAGCGCGCGCGTGGTGGTGACCGACCCGCGCGCGCTGGCCAACGCGCGCGCCAAGGCCCCCTCGCTGGGCTTCGCCGAGACCGTCGAGGAGGCGGTGGACGGTGTGGACGCCGTGCTGGTCCTCACCGAGTGGCAGGAGTACAAGGACCTGGACCCGGGCAAGCTGTACGGCCTCGTGGCGGCCCCCCGCGTGGTCGACGGCCGCAACGCGCTCGACGCGACCGTGTGGCGCGAGGCGGGGTGGACGTACCGCGCGCTCGGCCGGCGGTGAACGGCGGCCCGGCCTCGCGCGCCGGCTCCGGGCCCCGTGCCGGAGCGCGCCGGCTCGCGGCGCTGGTGACGACGCTCGCGAGCCTGTCCCTCGGGGCCTGCGCGCCGGGCCACGACGGTGGGCGTGGGGCTCCGAGCGCCGACGACCCCACGGCGGCCCGGCCCTGGGAGCCGACGGAGTACGCCGCCCGGCTGCTGGCGGAGACGCAGGAGGAACGCGACGAGGCGGGGGTCCCCCGGCTGGAGGAGAGCGGCTGCGCGACCGAGCAGGCGCTGTCCCGTGCCACGGCGCTCGTCGGCGCCCCGCTCGAGCACGCCCCCCTCGACGAGGTCGTGACGGACTGCGCTCCTGCGAGCGGCACCGCGGCGGAGAACCTCAGCCGGGCCAGCGCCGCGCCCGCCGCGGTCGTCGACGCGTGGATGGGGTCCCCCGGGCACCGGGCGAACCTCCTGGACCCGACGCTGACGTCCGTCGGGATCGCGTGCGTCGCGGACGCCACCGAGGGCGCCGGCGGTCTCGTCTGCGCCCAGGTGTTCCTCGGCTGACCCGCGACCCGAGCCAGGTCCGCACGCCCTTGACCCCTCGACCGCCGCGTCCTATCGTCGGTTTTCAACAGGTGATGAATTCGACCGCGTGCCGAGGCGCGGTCAGGGCCGGGGAGGCATCGTGCGCGCGATGGTCGTCAAGGAGTTCCGCGAGCTGCGTCGGGACCGGCGCACGGTCGCGATGCTCGTCGGGATGCCGCTGCTGCTGCTCGTCGTCTTCGGGTTCGCGGCGAACTTCACGGTCGAGACGCTGACCGTCACGGCCGTCGGCCCCGGTGCCGAGCAGGCGGTCGCCGCGATCGAGGCGAACCCGGCCGCCGCCGACGCGCTCGACGTCGTGAGCGTCGACCCCGCGGGGACGGACGCCGACGCCCGCGCCGCGCTGCGCGACGACCGCAGCGACGTCGCGGTCGTCGCGCCGGCACCCGGGGACGAGCGCCCGACCGTCTACGTCGACGGATCCAACCTGTTCGCGGCGCAGTCGGCGAAGGTGCTCGTCGCGTCCCTCGGCGACGCCGTGGACTCGGAGATCCTCTTCAACCCCGACCTCGACACCTCGTGGGTGATGGTGCCCGCGCTGATCGGCCTCATCCTCACGTTCATCGGGACGATCATCACGTCGATCGGTCTCGTCAAGGAGCGCGAGGCGGGGACGTTCGAGCAGCTCGCGGTGATGCCGCTCGGTCCCGCCGCGGTGATCCTCGGCAAGATCACGCCCTACTTCCTGCTCGCCTGCCTCGACATGGTCGCGGTGACGTTGCTCGGCATGTGGATCTTCGACGTGCCGTTCGCGGGACCGGTGGCCCCGTTCGTGGTGGGAGCCGCGCTGTTCCTCTTCGTCGTGCTCGGCATCGGCGCGCTCATCTCCACCGTGTCGCAGACCACCGGGCAGGCGGTGCAGGTCGCGCTCATGACGATGCTCCCGCAGGTGCTGCTCTCGGGCATGATCTTCCCGCTCGACGCCATGGCGGCCGGGGTGCGCTGGATCGGGTACCTCCTGCCCCTCACGTGGTTCACCGAGGTCTCGCAGGGGGTGATGGTCCGCGGGGCGTCGTGGTCCGCGCTGTGGCTGCCGCTCGTCGTGCTCGCGGTGATGGCCGTCGTCGTGTTCGGGCTCGCCGTCCTGCGGCTCTCGCGCGAGCTCTCGCCCGCTCGGGAGCACCGCCGACGCCGCCCGGCGGCACCGGCGCCCGCGACGCCCGCAGCGAGCGGAGCGGCCCGGTGACCTGGGGCACGCGCGGTCTCGACGTCACCTTCCGCCCGGGGCACGGGCACGTGGTCCGCGCCCTCGCAGGCGTGGACCTCGACCTCCCGCGCGGCCAGGTCACCTCGGTCGTGGGAGGCGACGGGGCGGGCAAGACCACGCTGGTACGCGCGCTGCTCGGGCAGGTGCCGGTCGACGGCGGCACCGTGGACGCCCCGGCCCGCGACCGGGTCGGCTACCAGCCGTCGTCGAGCGGGGTGTGGCCCGGGCTGACCGTGGCGGAGAACGTCGAGCTCGTCGGCGACGCGTACCGCGTGCCGGCCGCCCGCCGGGAACGACGCGCGGACGAGCTGCTCGAGCGCGCGGGGCTCGCCGAGGCGCGGGACCGGCTCGGGTCGCAGCTCTCCGGTGGGATGCGGCAGAAGCTCGGCGTGTGCCTCGCGATGCTGCACGAGCCGGAGGTCCTGCTCCTCGACGAGCCCAGCACCGGCGTCGACCCGGTGAGCCGCGTCGAGCTGTGGCGGCTCGTGGCCGAGTCGGCGGCGTCCGGCGCAGCCGTCCTCGTCACGACGACCTACCTCGACGAGGCCGAGCGGGCGGCCGACGTCGTCGTCCTCGACGCGGGCACGGTCCTCGCCGCGGGCACGCCCGACGACGTGCGCGCCGCCGCCCCCGGCCGGATCACCGTCGCGTCCGTCGCGCCCGCGGGCGCGGCCGACCGGTCGTGGCGACGCGGCCGGACCGTCCGCACCTGGTGGCCCGACGGCTCGTCCTCGCCGACCGGCGGTCCCGTGGAAGCCGACCTGGAGGATGCCGTCGTGGCCCTCACGCTCGGTCGCGGCGCGCACGGCACGGCCGGCGCGGAAGAGGCGCACGGCACGGACGACGCCGCCCGCGACGCGGTGGGCCCGGCGCCGCACGGCCCGGGCTGGCTCGCCGCCGGGGCGGACGCTCCCCTCGTGCGGGTCGACGGCGCCGAGCGGCGGTTCGGGGACGTCGCGGCCGTCGACGACGTCTCGCTCGTCGTGCGTCCCGGCGAGGTGGTGGGCCTGCTCGGCGCGAACGGCGCGGGCAAGACGACGCTCCTGCGCATGGTCCTCGGCCTCGACCGGCTCGACGGCGGGCGGGTCGAGGTCCTCGGCGCACCGCCGGACCGCGCGGGCCGCCGGGCGGTCGGCTACGTCCCGCAGGGCCTCGGGCTCTCCGGCGAGCTGAGCGTCGAGGAGAACGTCGAGTTCGTGGCGGCGGTGTACGGGGTGCGGGACGTGCCGACGCTGCCGCCGGCGCTCGCGGCCGTCCGCCGTCGGCCCGTGGCGGAGATCGGGCTGGGGCGCCGGCGCCAGCTCGCGTTCCACTGCGCCCTGCTGCACGCGCCACGCCTGCTGGTCCTCGACGAGCCGACGTCCGGCGTCGACCCGCTCGCGCGGGCGCGCGCGTGGGACGCGATCCACGCGCAGGCGGACGCGGGCGTCGGGGTCCTGGTGACGACGCACTACCTCCAGGAGGCCGAGCAGTGCGACCGCCTGCACGTCCTCTCACGCGGACGCTCCGTGGCGTCGGGGACCGTCGCCGACGTCGTCGGTGGGCGCGAGGCGGTCGTCGTGCGGTCCCGGGAGTGGCAGGCGGCGTTCGCGGCGCTCGACGCCGCGGGCCTGCCCGTCATGCTCGACGGCCGGGCCGCCCGCGTCGCGGGGACGACGCTCGCGACGGTCCGGGACGCGCTCGCCGCGGCGGGCGTGGTCGCGACCTGCGACGTCGTCCCGGCGACGCTCGAGGAGACCATGGTGCTCGTGGACCGCGCGGCCACGACCCGGGCGGGAGCGGCGTGACGGGCCGGCGGGGGCGGCGCCCGGGCAGGTCCGACACGCGGTCCGACGTCCTGTCCGCCGCGCGGGACGCGTTCGCGGAGCACGGCTACGACCGTGCGACCGTCCGCGACATCGCGGCCCGGGCGGGCGTGGACGCCGCCATGGTGCACCACTGGTTCGGGACGAAGGAGAAGCTCTTCCAGGCAGCCGTCGACGTGCCCTTCGACCCGCAGGAGCTCCTGCTCGACGGTGCGCCCGACGACACGGCGCGACTGGGGGAGCACGTCGTGCGCACGCTGCTGCGCGCCTGGGACTCCCCGCGCGGCCGGGTCGCCCTCGCGCTCCTGCGCTCGGCCACGAGCTCCGAGCGGGCGGCGCGCATGCTGCGCGAGTTCGTGCTGGCCCGGGTCGTGCGGCCGACCGTCGCGCGGAGCGAGGCGGACCCGCACCGGGCCGCGTGGCGCGGCGCGCTCATGGCGAGCCAGCTCGCAGGGCTCGTCGTGGCGCGGTACGTGCTCCGGGTCGAGCCGCTCGCGGGGTCTCCCGCGGAGACCGTGGTGCGGGCGGTCGGGCCCACGATCCAGGGCTACCTCACCGGTCCGCTCCCGGGCGTCGTCGCCGAGACCGCTCGTGGCACCGGGAACGTTGAGATTTCAACTGAGAGGCATGTTGCGCCGTAGGTGGTCTGTCTGTAGGTTGAGGCCCGCCGGCCGAGGCTCGGCGCGGGGCCAAGCGCGCAGGGGGAGCTTGGCGTCGAGCCACGGCGGCCCGTCTCAGACGCCCACGAGGACGCGGGTCGTCCCCTCCCGGTTCGTCCGGTCGCGCAGCGCACGACCCAGCCGGCGGAGCGCGTCGTCGTCGGCGAGGAGCCCGGACCAGTCGTCCGGGTCGTCGCTCGGGGCGTCACCCCGGGTCTTGCGGATCGCGGCGACCTGGAGCTGGTAGGCGAGGATCACCTCGCGCGGGCTCCCGGGCACGGCGATCCGTACGTGGTCCACGTCGTCGCGGCGCGAGTGGAGCGCGAGCGTGGTGAGCCCGTCGAAGATCTCGATGGTCCGGTGGTACTCGTCCACCGCGGCGCTCGAGCCGCGCAGGCCGCCGTCGCCCACGACGGCGCGGAGGAACGTGTGGAGGTAGCCGAGGTCGCGTCGGCGCTCGCGCGCGAACGCGGCGGACGACGCGAGCTGGCCCACGATGCCGGCGGTGAGCAGGATCGTGGCGGCGAGCACGAGGTACCGCGTCCGCAGGCCGAGGACCAGGTACGGCTCGGTGCTGCCCGGCTCGTGCTGCACCATCGCCACGAAGCTGACGACGGCCCACACGACGGCGACGACCGCGCCCGCCCCCGCCACGTCCATGCCCCAGCGCAGCCGCAGCGGCCGGTCCGAGCGCGTGCGCAGGCAGGAGACGGCGAAGGTCGCGGTCGCCGTCAGGAACGTCCCGTAGTAGAGCGCCCAGTAGCCCCACATGAGGGGGCGGTCGTGGACCTGCGCGTCGAGGTCGTGGGTGGCCCACGGTCCGCTCGCCGCCGCGAGGGCGACCAGGGCGGTCCCCACGGCGACGGCCGCGAGCGCCACGTGCCGGGTGCGCGGAGCCCGGCCGGTGGTCGCGCTGTAGGCCCACACGCCGACGAAGAGACAGCCGGTGACGAGCGCCACGTGCTTGGCGACCTCGTGCGTCCCTCCGGGGGCGTGCTCCTTGAGGAGGTCGGCCACGACCGGTGCCCGCAGCGCGTTCGCGACCGCGACGAAGCCCAGGCCGAGGGGGAGGGCCGCGTCGGCGCGCGTGCGCGCGCGCAGGCCGGTCCACACGGCCGCGGTGGCGAAGAGCGCCACGGCGAGGACGTCGAGGGCGTGGTTCACCGGTACAGCTCCAGGGACGTGAGCCGGGTCCCCGAGCTGCCGTGGGACGCGATCGAGATCATGAGCTCGCTCGCGAGGCGCTCGACGCGCAGCTCGTCGGGGTCCTCGTACCCGTCGCGGCACGCGCCGACGCGGGGGGCGCCCGCCGTGGCGGCCGCGTCGAGGACGTGCACGAGCTCGTGCGCGACGACGTGGTCGCGGTGCGGGCCGGGCAGGGTCTGGCGCGCGTCGACGAGCACGAGGTCGCGCTCGGGGAAGGCGAGCCAGAGCCCGCTCACGCCGGGGCCGAGGTCGCCCTCGACGACCTCGAGGGGCCGGCCGCGTACCGCCGCGACCAGACGGCAGGCCTCCTCGAGGCTGCGTGCGCGGTCGAGTCCCGCGGCGCGCAGGAGGTCATCCACGGCCGTCGTCCGACGCGGGCGGTGTCACGGGAGGCAGCTGCTCCAGGCGTCGCACGCGGTCGACGATCTCGATGATCGCCCGGACGTTCTCGGGCGACAGGCCCTGGGCGCGCAGCGCGAACTGCTCGACGCCCTCGTCGGCGAGCGCGGCCCGGAGGCGGTCGTCGGGGTTCTCCTCGGGGTCGACGAGGCTGCCCGTGCTCACGTGGAAGAACGCGGCGATGCCCTCGACGACGCGCAGGCTGGGCGAGGTGCGGTGCCCGCCGCGCAGCGCGCTGAGGTACGCCTCGTTGATCGAGTACCCGCGCTCCGTCATCCACTGAGCGGCCTCGCGGTTGGTCACGGGCCGTCCGCCGCGCCCGCGGGCGAAGAGCTCGTTGAGCCGCCGGCGGAAGACCCGCGCCGTCCGCTCGCCGGGTGCCACGTCGTCGTCCATGGCGACGATTGTGACAGGCCGCGGCACGTGGCGGCACGGGCGCGGTGCGCGCGGCCGACGTCGCGGCTCCCGTCGCGGGGCGCCGCGGGCGCGGGTAGCGTTCCGGACGGGCGCGGGACGGTCCGACGCCCGGGCGCGGGACGCGCGCACCACCACCCTCGAGGGAGCCGACATGAGCGAGCAGACACCGAAGGACGAGGGGGGCCTCGGCGACCTTCTCGGCAAGGCGAAGGAGTTCCTCACCGACGACCGGATCGACGACGTGGCGGAGAAGATCAAGTCCGTCGCCCCGGACTCGGTCGACCAGCACGTCGACACCCTGGCCGAGAAGGCCAAGGAGGCGAACGACTGACCTGCGGGTCGGTACGATCGAGGGGCGCCGTCCACGACGGCGCCCTTCGTGCTGTCGGGCAGGGCCCGCCGGCCGCAGGACCTCGACCGGGCGCGCGCCGCGCGCCTCCCGCCAGCAGATCGGAGCACGGACGTGTCTGACGTCGTCTCGTCACCCCTCACCATCACCCTCGACGCCGAGGAGACCACGGTGACGACGGGCACGACGGGGACGGACCTGTTCGCCGCTCGTCGCGACGTCGTCGTGATCCGCGTCAACGGCGTCCTCAAGGACCTCGACACGCCGGTCGCCGACGGCGACGTGGTCGAGGGCGTGACCGTCGACTCGCCGGACGGGCTCGCGGTGCTGCGCCACTCGGCGGCGCACGTGCTCGCCCAGGCGGTCCAGCAGGTCAACCCGGACGCGAAGCTGGGCATCGGCCCGCCGATCACGGACGGCTTCTACTACGACTTCGACGTCGAGACGCCGTTCACGCCGGAGGACCTCAAGGCCCTCGACAAGGCGATGTCGCGGATCGTCAAGGAGGGCCAGACCTTCCGCCGCCGGGTCGTGACCGAGGACGAGGCGCGGGCAGAGCTCGCGCACGAGCCGTACAAGCTGGAGCTCATCGGGCTCAAGGGCTCCGGCACCGCGGACGACACCGAGGGCGCGAGCGTCGAGGTCGGTGGCGGCGAGCTGACGATCTACGACAACGTGCGCGGCGCCGGGCGAGAGAGCGAGACGGTGGTCTGGAAGGACCTGTGCCGCGGCCCGCACCTGCCGAGCACGCGCCTGATCGGCAACGGCTACCAGCTCATGCGCTCGGCCGCGGCCTACTGGCGCGGCAGCGAGAAGAACCCGCAGCTCCAGCGCATCTACGGCACGGCGTGGCCGACGAAGGACGAGCTCAAGGCGTACCTCGAGCGGCTCGCGGAGGCGGAGCGGCGCGACCACCGCCGGCTCGGCAACGAGCTCGACCTGTTCTCCTTCCCGGAGGAGATCGGCTCGGGCCTGCCGGTGTTCCACCCCAACGGCGCGACGATCCGCATGGAGATGGAGGAGTACTCGCGCAAGCGGCACGTCGAGGCCGGCTACTCGTTCGTCAGCACGCCGCACATCACCAAGGCGAACCTGTTCCAGACGTCGCGCCACCTCGACTGGTACGCGGACGGGATGTACCCGCCGATGCACCTCGACGAGGAGCTGGACGACGAGGGCAACGTCAAGCGCGCCGGCCAGGACTACTACCTCAAGCCCATGAACTGCCCGATGCACAACCTCGTGTACCGCTCGCGCGGGCGGTCGTACCGCGAGCTGCCGCTGCGCCTGTTCGAGTTCGGCACGGTGTACCGCTACGAGAAGTCGGGCGTCGTGCACGGCCTCACGCGGGCCCGCGGCTTCACGCAGGACGACGCGCACATCTACACGACGCGCGAGCAGATGCGCGACGAGCTGAGCTCGCTCCTGTCGTTCGTGCTCGACCTGCTGCGCGACTACGGGCTCGACGACTTCTACCTGGAGCTGTCGACGCGCGACCCGGAGAAGTCGGTGGGCGACGACGCGACGTGGGAGGAGGCGACCGAGGTCCTGCGCCAGGTCGCCACGGAGTCGGGCCTCGAGCTCGTCGCGGACCCGGGCGGTGCGGCGTTCTACGGCCCGAAGATCTCGGTCCAGGCGAAGGACGCGATCGGCCGCACGTGGCAGCTCTCGACGATCCAGCTCGACTTCTTCGAGCCGGAGCTGTTCGAGCTCGAGTACACGGCGTCCGACGGCACGCGCCAGCGCCCGGTCATGATCCACCGCGCGCTGTTCGGCTCGATCGAGCGGTTCTTCGGCATCCTCGTCGAGCACTACGCGGGCGCGTTCCCGGCGTGGCTCGCGCCCGTCCAGGTCGTCGCCGTCCCGGTCGCGGAGCCGTTCAACGACTACGTGGCCGACGTCGTCGCGCAGCTCCGGGCCCAGGGGATCCGCGCGGAGGTCGACTACTCCGACGACCGCTTCGGCAAGAAGATCCGTAACGCGAGCACGCGCAAGGTGCCGTTCGTCCTCATCGCGGGCGGCGAGGACGCCGAGGCGGGCGCCGTGTCGTTCCGCTACCGCGACGGCCGGCAGGACAACGGCGTGCCCGTCGCCGAGGCAGTTGAGCGCATCGTCGCCGCCGTCCGCGACCGCGTCCAGGTCTGACGGCGCGTGAGCGACGAGCGCACGGGGGCGCCCGGCGCGGCCGAGAAGGCCGCGCCGGGCGCCGTCCCCGACCCCGGCACAGGCGCGACGGTCGAGACGCCGGACGCCCACCCGCGGTTCGACGACGGCCTGGACCGGCTCTGGACGCCGCACCGCATGGTGTACATCGGCGGGCAGGACAAGCCGGCGGACGACTCCCGCGGGCAGTGCCCGTTCTGCCGCATCCCGGACCGCTCCGACGCGGACGGGCTGATCGTCGCGCGCGGCGAGACCGCGTACGTCGTGCTCAACCTCTACCCGTACAACCCTGGCCACCTCATGGTCGTGCCCTACCGCCACGTGTCGGACTACACGGACCTCACCGAGGCGGAGACGGTCGAGGTCGCGCACCTCACGCAGACCGCGATGCGCGTCGTGCGCGAGGTGTCGGGACCGGACGGGTTCAACCTGGGCATGAACCAGGGCGCCGTCGCCGGGGCCGGCATCGCCGCGCACCTGCACCAGCACGTGGTGCCGCGCTGGGCGGGCGACGCCAACTTCCTGCCGATCGTCGCGCAGACCAAGGCCGTGCCCGAGCTCCTCGGCGACACGCGGGCGCGTCTCGCCGCCGCCTGGCCGGACCTCGCGGGGCCGGGTGGAGCGGGTCGCCCCGCGGACGGAGAGGGTGCCTGATGTTCGGACGCCTGCGCGCGCTCACGACCCGTCTGTTCACGCCGCTCGCCGCGCTCCTGCTCCGCCTGGGCGTGAGCCCGGACGCGGTGACGGTCGCCGGGACCCTCGGCGTCGTCGTCGGCGCCCTCTGGCTCTTCCCGACCGGACACCTCTTCGCCGGGGTGATGGTCGTCATGGTCTGCGCCTTCGCCGACGTGCTCGACGGCGTCATGGCGCGCCGCGCGGGCCGGTCCGGCCCGTGGGGCGCGTTCCTCGACTCGACGCTCGACCGGCTCGCGGACGCGGCCGTGTTCGTCGGCCTCACCCTGTGGTTCGTCCGGGCGGACGACCCGCGCCTGACCCCCGACCTCGCCGCCTGGGGGACCGGCGTCGCGCTCGCGTGCCTCGCGCTCGGCGCGGTCGTGCCCTACGCCCGCGCCCGGGCCGAGAGCGTCGGCATGACGGCGCAGGTCGGGATCGCGGAGCGTGCCGACCGGCTCGTCGCCGCACTCGTCGCCGCCGGCATCGTGGGCCTGGGCGTCCCGCCCGTCGTGCTCGTCGTCGTCCTCGGGCTGCTCGCGCTCGCGAGCGCGGTCACCGTCGTGCAGCGGGTCGCCACCGTGCGCCGCCAGGCCCTCGCGCTGGTGGCCGCACGCCCCGAGGAGAAGGAGGACGGTCGCTGATGGCCCTCGACGCCGGCAAGGCGTTCACGTTCGCCTGGCGCAACGCGCGCAAGGTCCCCGAACCGGTCCTGCGCGGGCTGTTCACCGCGATCGCCGACGTGACGTGGCTCCTGCGCGGCGGGGGAGTGCGCCAGCTCGAGCGCAACCTCGCGCGCGTGCGCCCCGAGCTCGCGCCGCGGGCCCTGCGCCGGCTCTCGCGCGCCGGGATGCGCTCGTACATGCGCTACTACCGCGAGGCGTTCACGCTGCCCGCCTGGGGCCCCGAGCTCGTCCGGGCCCGGGTGCGGGTGGTCGGGCTCGACAACCTCGCGCCGCACCTCGACGGCGACCGGAGCCCGGTGCTCGCGCTGTCCCACCAGGGCAACTGGGACCTGGCGGGTGCGTACGCGACGCCGAACATCGCGCCCGTGCTCACGGTCGCGGAGCGGCTCGAGCCGGAGGAGCTGTTCGAGGAGTTCCTCGCGTTCCGGAACTCGATCGGCCTCGAGATCCTCGCCCTCGGCGACGGCGACGTCTTCCGCGACCTCGTCCGCGGGGCGAGCAGGCCGGGACGGATCATCCCGCTGCTCGCGGACCGCGACCTCACCCACCGTGGCGTCGAGGTCGACCTGTTCGGCCACCGCGCGCGCGTCGCCGCCGGCCCCGCGGCGCTCGCCGTGACGACCGGCACGCCGCTCGTCCCCGCGGGCATCTACTACGAGCGCCTCCACGGTGCGCGCCGACGCGCCGCGCGGTCGCCCTGGGGCCTCGTCATCCGCTTCTTCCCGCGGGTCGAGGTCGCGCAGGACGTCCCCCGCGCCGAGCGGGTGGCCGCCGCGACCCAGGGCTGGGTCGACGCGCTGAGCGTCGCGATCCGCGAGCACCCCGAGGACTGGCACATGCTCCAGAAGGTGTTCGTCGACGACCTCGACCCCGAGCGGTACGCCCGGACCCGGGTCGCGGCGGGCGAGCAGGACGCGGAGCGCGCCGCATGAGCCTGCGCGTGGGGATCGTGTGCCCCTACTCCTTCGACGCGCCCGGCGGGGTCCAGTTCCACGTCCGCGACCTCGCCGAGGCTCTCATGGCCCAGGGTCACGAGGTCTCCGTCCTCGCTCCCGCCGACGACGACACCCCGGTCCCCGAGTACGTGACGCCCGCCGGAGGCGCGGTCCCGGTCCGGTACAACGGCTCGGTCGCGCGCGTGACGTTCGGGCCGCGCACCGCCGGCCGGGTCCGCCGCTGGCTCGAGGCGGGCCGCTTCGACGTGCTCCACATCCACGAGCCGGTGAACCCCTCGCTGAGCATGGTCGCGCTGTGGATCGCGCAGGGCCCGATCGTCGGGACGTTCCACACCTCCATCGTGCGCTCGCGCGCCCTCCAGGTCGCCTACCCGCTCGTCCGGCAGAGCCTGGAGAAGATCGACGCCCGCATCGCGGTCTCGGAGGACGCGCGCCGCACGCTCGTCGACCACCTCGGCGGGGACGCCGTCGTCATCCCCAACGGGGTGTACGTCGACACGTTCGCGTCCGCGACCGCGAACCCCGCGTGGCAGGGGACGCCCGACGCGCCCACCATCGGGTTCCTCGGACGCCTCGACGAGCCGCGCAAGGGCCTGCCCGTGCTCGCGGCGGCGATCCCGGCGATCCTCGAGAAGGTCCCGGGCGCACGCTTCCTCGTCGCCGGTCGCGGGGACGACGGCCGTGAGGCCGCGATCGAGGCGCTGGGGGCGCACGCCGCGTCCGTCGAGTTCCTCGGCGGCGTGAGCGACGAGGACAAGGCGAGCATGCTCGCGTCCGTCGACCTGTACATCGCGCCGCAGACCGGCGGGGAGAGCTTCGGCATCGTGCTCGTCGAGGCGATGAGCGCCGGCGCGTGCGTCGTCGCGAGCGACCTCGGCGCGTTCCGCCGCGTGCTCGACGACGGCGCCGCGGGCGCGCTGTTCGCGGTGGGCGACCGGGACGCGCTCGCCGCCGCGGTGCTCGACGTGCTCGCCGACCCGCCGCGGCGCGACGCCTACCGCGCCCGGGCGAGCGAGTTCGTCCGGCGCTTCGACTGGTCCGCCGTGACCGCGCAGGTGCTCGCCGTCTACGAGACGGTGCTCGCGGCGTCCGAGGCGGTCATCCCGGTCCACGAGGACCCGCGTTCGCGCCGGGGCGGTCGCCTCCTGGGCCGGGCGCGCGACGACGAGGGGGCTCGCCCGTGACCTGGTCCGAGATCACCGTCCTCGTCCTCGTGGTCGCCGCGCTCGTGGCGTGGGTCCTGTGGGTCGCCGCGTCTCGGCTCGACCGGCTCCACCGCAAGGTGATGGCCTCGCGTCTGGCGCTCGACGCGCAGCTCGTGCGGCGTGCCTCGGCCGCCGTCGACCTGGCGGCCTCCGGCGAGCTCGACCCGGCCAGCTCGATGCTCGTCGCCGAGGCCGCGCACGCCGTCCTGGACGACGACGACGACACGCGCCGGCTCGCGGACCAGGTGCCCGGCCTGGCGGGCGGCGAGGGACCCCGGCCCCGACGCCTCCTCGGCGGCATGGCCGAGTCCCGCGCCCTCGCCGAGAGCGACCTCACGGCCACGCTGCGCTCGGCCCTCGAGGACGCCGACGACGTCGCCGAGCTCCGGTCGGGTCCCGTCGGCGACGAGCTCCTCGGCACGCTCTCCGCGGCCTGGTACCGCGCGCAGCTCGCGCGGCGATTCCACAACGAGGCCGTCGCGCAGGCCGAGCGGGTGCGGCGCAAGTGGTGGGTGCGCCTGTTCCACCTCGCCGGGCACGCCCCCATGCCGGCGACCGTCGAGCTCGACGACGCCGCACCCGACGCCCTCGTGCGCCCGGCCGCGTCCGCCACGACGCCGGACTGACCCCGTGCCGGCGGGTGTCAGCGCGCTCCGCGCGAGCCCCGGCGGCCCGGTCGGGTGGACGCCCCGGCGATAGGATGGGAGCGCGTGGGAGCATGTGCCGTCGAGCCTGTTCGACGGCGTCCGCGCGCGTGCGCGCGACGTTCCCCTGACCTGAAGGTGTGAGGTACCGGTGACCAACGTGGCCGACCAGAACGTCCCTGCCGAGAGCGCCCCGGGCGCCGCGACCGCGGAGGGCGCCGGCGCCGTCGGCACCGCCAAGGTCAAGCGCGGGATGGCCGAGATGCTCAAGGGCGGCGTCATCATGGACGTCGTCACGCCCGAGCAGGCGAAGATCGCCGAGGACGCCGGCGCGGTCGCGGTCATGGCCCTCGAGCGCGTCCCCGCGGACATCCGTGCGCAGGGCGGGGTCTCGCGCATGTCCGACCCCGACATGATCGACGGCATCATCGAGGCCGTCTCGATCCCGGTCATGGCGAAGGCCCGCATCGGCCACTTCGTCGAGGCGCAGGTTCTCCAGTCGCTCGGCGTGGACTACGTCGACGAGTCCGAGGTGCTCACGCCCGCCGACTACACCCACCACATCGACAAGTGGCAGTTCACGGTCCCCTTCGTGTGCGGGGCGACGAACCTCGGCGAGGCGCTGCGCCGCATCGCCGAGGGCGCGGCGATGATCCGCTCGAAGGGCGAGGCGGGCACCGGCGACGTCTCCAACGCGACGACGCACATGCGCACCATCCGCGCCGAGATCCGCCGCCTCGCCTCGCTCCCCGAGGACGAGCTGTTCGTCGCGGCGAAGGAGCTCCAGGCGCCGTACGACCTCGTCCAGGAGGTCGCCGCCACGGGCAAGCTGCCCGTCGTCATGTTCACCGCGGGCGGCATCGCGACGCCGGCGGACGCCGCGATGATGATGCAGCTCGGCGCCGAGGGTGTCTTCGTCGGCTCCGGCATCTTCAAGTCCGGCAACCCGGAGCAGCGTGCCGCCGCGATCGTCAAGGCGACGACGTTCTACGACGACCCGGACGTCGTCGCGAAGGTCTCGCGCGGTCTGGGCGAGGCGATGGTCGGCCTCAACGTCGACGAGCCGGCGCGGTCGATCCAGTTCGCCGAGCGCGGCTGGTGACGGAGCGCGCCACGGGCCTGCCGTCCGTCGCCGTGCCGGCGACGGACGGCTGACGCGCGCACATGGCCGAGGCCGCCGGAGCGCCGTCGTCCCTGGGACCCGACTGGGTTCTCGGGGACGACGGGCTCTACTTCCGTCGGGGCGCCCGCGTCCTGCTCCTCGACGACGCCGACCGGATCCTCCTGGCCCGCGGGCACGACGTCGACCAGCCCGAGCGCTCGTGGTGGTTCACCATCGGCGGGGGCGTCGACCCCGGTGAGAGCGACCGCGACGCGGCGCTGCGCGAGGTCCACGAGGAGACCGGGATCCGGCTCGACCCGGACGCGCTCGTGGGTCCGGTCTACACGCGCAGCGCGATCTTCGACTTCTACCGCCGGCACTGCCGCCAGGACGAGGTGCTCTTCCTCGCGCGCACGGACGGCACCACCGCCCGCGGCGAGCTGAGCCGGGACGGGTGGACCGCCGTCGAGCACGACGTCGTCGACGAGATGCGCTGGTGGTCGCTCGACGACCTGCGCGGCGTCGAGATCGAGGTGTTCCCCGAGGGCCTGGCCGACCTCGTCGCGCCGCTGCTGGGCGGGTGGGACGGCGTCACGCACCACCTCGGGACGGCTCGCGAGGACTGAGGTCCGGGCTGACGCGGCAGTCCCGCCGCGGCGCGCGAGTGCCTGCCCGGTGCTACGGACGACGGGCGACGACCCGCCACACGATCCCGCCGACGAGGAGCCCCAGACCGAGGACCGCCCCGCCGATCGCCACGAACCACAGCAGGATCGTGCCGCCGACCGTCGCGAAGAACTCGCCGAACTGCCAGCCCTCGGTGACGACGAACGTCGCCCCGGGGGACGCGTCGCCCTGGGCGACGGCCACGGTGCACGTCTGGGCCGACGGCGAGGTCACCTCGGCGACGGTCGTCGCCTCGTGCGAGCCGAAGCCGGAGCTCCCGGAGACGGAGGGGTGCCGCACGTCGAGGTCGCCGTCGGGGCAGGTCACGGTGACGTCGTCGGCGTCGAACCCCTCGGCGCCGATCGGCACGACCGCCCACACGCTGAACGGTCGACCGCCCGAGAGCGCGACGTCCGCCTCGCCCGGGACGTCGCCGGAGGCGAGCGCGGCCGAGCCGGGGGCGCCCGTGCTGTCGACGACGCCCGTCGGCAGCGCCCGCAGGAAGGTCGTGGCGCCCAGGACGCCGGCGACGAGCGCGACCGCCAGCAGGACCGCGCCGACCACGATCAGGACCGTCGCGCCGCGCGTGCTCCGCGGCGGACGGGGCGGGAGACCGGGGTACGGGACCGAAGGACCGGGATACCCGGACGGCGGCTGGGCAGGATACGGCGGTGTCGGTCCGGGGCCGGGCGGAGTGGTCACGACGGCGAGGCTAGCAACCGGTGTGGCGGGGTGCGGGCGGCGACGGACGTATCATTCCCGTTCGTGACGACCACGATCGGAGTCCTGGCGCTGCAGGGCGATGTGCGCGAGCACCGCGCCGCGCTCGAGGCCGCCGGCGCGCGCACGGTCGGCGTGCGGCGCCCCGAGGAGCTCGCCGCGGTCGACGGGCTCGTGCTCCCCGGGGGCGAGTCGACCACCATCGAGAAGCTCCTGCGGATCTTCGAGCTCGACGAGCCGCTGCGCGCACGCATCGCCGAGGGCCTGCCGGTCTACGGCTCGTGCGCCGGCATGATCCTGCTCGCGGACCGCATCCTCGGCGGCACGGCCGACCAGCGGACCATCGGCGGGCTCGACGTGACGGTCCGGCGCAACGCCTTTGGCCGGCAGGTCGACTCGTTCGAGACCGACCTCGCGTTCGCCGGCATCGCCCCCCAGGACGGCGGTCGCGCCGGGGCCGAGGGGGCGGGCACCGTGCACGCGGTGTTCATCCGCGCGCCGTGGGTCGAGGAGGTCGGCCCGGGCGTCGACGTGCTCGCGCGCATCCCCGATCACGAGGCGCCCGGCATCCCCGCGGCCGCCGCCGGTAGGATCGTCGCAGTCCAGCAGGGATCGCTGCTCGCCACCTCGTTCCACCCGGAGATCTCCGGGGACGCGCGCGTGCACGAGCTGTTCGTCAGAATTTCGAAGGGGTAGGAACGCATGTCAGGGCACTCCAAGTGGGCCACGACCAAGCACAAGAAGGCGGCCATCGACGCCAAGCGCGGCAAGCTCTTCGCGAAGCTCATCAAGAACATCGAGGTCGCGGCGCGCACCGGCGGCGGTGACCCCGCGGGCAACCCGACGCTGTTCGACGCCATCCAGAAGGCGAAGAAGTCGTCGGTCCCCAACGACAACATCGACCGCGCCGTCAAGCGCGGGTCCGGCACGGGCGCCGACGCCGTCGACTACCAGACGATCATGTACGAGGGCTACGGCCCCAACGGCATCGCCGTCCTGGTCGAGTGCCTCACCGACAACAAGAACCGGGCGGCCTCCGAGGTCCGCCTCGCGTTCAGCCGCAACGGCGGCAACCTCGCCGACCCGGGCTCCGTGTCCTACCTCTTCTCGCGCAAGGGCCTCGTCGTCGTGCCGAAGGCGGACGGCGTGACCGAGGACGACGTCATGCTCGCCGCGCTCGAGGCGGGCGCCGAGGAGGTCACCGACTCCGGCGAGGTCATCGAGGTCCTGTGCGAGGCGAGCGACCTCGTCGCCGTGCGCACGGCGATCCAGGAGGCGGGGCTCGAGTACGACTCCGCCGACTCGATCTGGCACCCGTCCATGGAGGTCGAGGTCGACGCCGACGGCGCGCGCAAGATCCTGCGCCTCATCGACGCGCTCGAGGACAGCGACGACGTGCAGAACGTCTACGCGAACTTCGACGCGTCGGACGAGGTCATGGCGGAGCTCGAGAACGACGACTGACCGCTGGGTTCGCCCGAGGTGAGGTCTGGTCGCCCTGGGTGCGGGGTGGGTGGGACGCGCGCGGTCTACCATCCGCCGCTCGTCCCTCGCGGCTCCCGCCAGGCCCGCCACGACCGCGCGCGTCCCACCCACCCCGCCGGTGTCGGCTCACCTCGGTGCGTGCCCGCGAGGCGCCGAGGTTCCGTCGTCGGCTCGTGGGAGGCTAGCGGGGTGCGCGTTCTCGGTGTGGATCCTGGGCTGACCCGGTGCGGCGTCGGGGTGGTGGACTCCGCGCGGGGGCGGCGGGCCGAGCTCGTGGCCGTCGGCGTGATCCGGACGGACCCGGACCTCAGCGTGGACCTGCGGCTGCTGCGGATCGCGGAGCGGCTCGACGCGTGGTTCGACGAGCACGTTCCGGACGTCGTCGCGGTCGAGCGCGTGTTCGCCCAGCACAACGTCGGGACCGTGATGGGCACGGCCCAGGCCGCGGGTCTCGCGATGGTCGGCGCGGCAAAGCGGGGCGTCCCCGTCGCGCTGCACACGCCGTCCGAGGTCAAGGCTGCGGTCACGGGGAGCGGGCGCGCGGGCAAGGAGCAGGTCCAGCGCATGGTCGCGAGCATCCTGGGGCTCGCGGAGCCGCCGAGGCCCGCGGACGCCGCCGACGCGCTCGCGCTCGCGATCTGCCACCTGTGGCGACCCTCGGGCGCGCTCCAGGGCGGCGAGCGGCACGAGCTGACGCCGGCGCAGCGTGCCTGGGCCGCGGCCGAGCACGCGGCGAAGGCCCGGCGGGCACCGCGCTGACGGCGCCCGTGTCGGTCGGCCGGGGCGTGGGCGCACCTTGCTAGAGTGACCGCGGTCGTACGGGTGTTCGACACACCTTCTCGGCGCCGTCCGCGGTCGTCGCGCCGGCGGACCATCGGACCAGGTCGGCGGAGCCGACCGGGAGAGGAGCCTGGGTGATCGCGTCGCTGAGCGGAGTCGTGGCGAGCGTCCAGCTCGACCGCGCCGTGCTCGAGGTCGGGGGAGTGGGCTACCTCGTGCACGCCACGCCGGCGACCCTCGCGGGCCTGCGCGTGGGCGAGGACGCTCGGCTCGCGACGAGCCTCGTGGTCCGCGAGGACTCCTTCACCCTCTACGGGTTCGCCGACGACGACGAGCGGACCGTCTTCGAGACCGTCCAGACCGTCAGCGGCGTCGGGCCGCGGCTCGCGCTCGCGATGCTCGCGGTGCACACGCCCGACGCCCTGCGACGCGCCGTGGGAGGTGGCGACATCGCCGCCCTGGTGCGTGTCCCCGGCATCGGCACCAAGGGCGCGCAGCGGATCGCGCTCGAGCTGGGCGACAAGCTCGGGCCGCCCACCGGGGCCGACGCCCCCGGGGCGGGCGCGCCGGCCACCGGGACCGGCCCGCGCCCGGTCGACGACCGTCGGGACCAGGTGGTCGAGGCGCTCGTCGGGCTCGGCTGGAACCTCAAGGCCGCGGACGACGCCGTCTCCACCGTCCTCGCCGAGGCCGGTGTCGACGTCGTCGAGGCGCCCGACGTGGCCGGCGCGCTGCGTGCCGCGCTGCGCGTCCTCGGCGGACCGAGGGGCTGACCGTGGCGAACTTCGACCAGGTGGGCGTGGACGGCTTCGGCGGGGACGGCACGTTCTCGTCCGAGCGGATCGTCGCGGCGGGAGCGGACGACCTCGAGCGCGCCGCCGAGGCGGCGCTGCGCCCCCGCAGGCTCGAGGAGTTCGTCGGGCAGGCCGTCGTGCGCGACCAGCTCTCGCTCGTGCTCCAGGCCGCGCTCGCCCGCGGGAGCTCGCCGGACCACGTGCTGCTGTCCGGGCCACCCGGGCTCGGGAAGACGACGCTCGCCATGATCATCGCGGCGGAGCTCGGGACGTCGCTGCGCGTCACGTCCGGGCCGGCGATCCAGCACGCCGGGGACCTCGCGGCCGTCCTGTCCTCGCTCGAGGAGGGCGAGGTGCTCTTCATCGACGAGATCCACCGCCTCGCGCGGCCCGCGGAGGAGCTCCTCTACATGGCGATGGAGGACTTCCGGGTCGACGTCGTCGTGGGCAAGGGCGCGGGCGCGAGCGCGATCCCGCTCTCGCTGCCGCCCTTCACCGCCGTCGGTGCCACGACGCGCGCGGGCCTGCTGCCGGCGCCGCTGCGCGACCGGTTCGGGTTCACCGGGCACCTCGACTTCTACTCGAGCGAGGAGCTCGAGCGCGTGCTCTCCCGGTCCGCCGGGCTGCTCGGCGTCGTGCTCGACCCGGACGCCGCGCGCGAGATCGCCGGTCGCTCGCGGGGCACGCCCCGCATCGCCAACCGCCTGCTGCGGCGCGTGCGCGACTGGGCGCAGGTCCGCGGCGACGGGAGCATGGACCTCGCGGCCGCGCGCGCAGCGCTCGAGGTCTACGAGGTGGACCCCATCGGCCTGGACCGCCTCGACCGGGCGGTCCTGACGGCCCTGTGCACGCGCTTCAACGGCGGCCCGGTCGGGCTGACGACGCTCGCCGTGACGGTCGGCGAGGAGGCGGAGACGGTCGAGACGGTCGCCGAGCCGTACCTGGTGCGCGAAGGTCTGATCGGACGGACTCCCCGGGGCCGGGTCGCGACGCCCGCCGCCTGGGCGCACCTGGGGCTCACGCCGCCGCGCGAGGGCGGCACCCTGTTCGACGCCTGACGGCGGTCCCGTCGGGAGCCCGGAGGCGAGCCCGTCCGCGCGTCCGGCGCGCGTCCCGTGACGACGGTCACAGGTGCGCCGAACGTGGTCCTAGAATGGGTGGGGCCCGAGCGGGCGGAACTCCCCGGCGGGACGGCTCGTTGGTGAACCGTGCGCGCACGCCTAGACTGCGCGCAGATCCCGCACAGAACAGGACACGAGACTCCGTCATGGATATCAGCTTCATCCTCATCCTCGCCCTCGCGGCGGGCGCGATGTTCCTCATGACCAGCCGCACCCGCAAGCAGCAGCGCGAGGCCCAGAACTTCCGGGCGAACCTCGCCCCCGGGCAGGAGGTGATGACGGGTTCCGGCATGTTCGGCACGATCGTCGACGTCGACGAGGACGCCGACGTCATCACGATCGAGTCGACGCCGGGCAACCAGTCCCGGTGGCTCCGGGCCGCCATCGCGAAGCTCGTCGACCCGCCGGTCGAGCCCGAGGAGGAGGAGTCGGCGTCCGACGAGGCGACCGACGGCGACGCGCTCTACGGCAGCGCGCCGTCCGGGTCCAAGGAGGACGTCGACGACCTCGTCGTCCCCGACGACCTGTCCGGCCTGACCGGCGGGCCCACGGACAAGGACCGTGACCGTCGCGACGAAGGCACCGAGAGCAAGTGACCGTGCGCCGGTCGCCCCGAGCGACCGGCGCCTGACCTGGTCGGCCTCCCGGCCGACCGCACGAGAAGAGACAGACAGTTGGCCAACTCCAGCACGCGCCGTTCCCGGCCCGTCCGGACGATCGTCCTGTTCCTGCTCCTGAGCGTCGTCCTATTCGGCGTGCTCTTCGCAGGGACCAAGACGGACGGCCGCTCGGCGGACAACCCGGGAGGCGCCTCCTTCGCCCCTGCGCTCGCGCTCGACCTCGAGGGCGGGACGCAGATCGTCCTGCAGCCCGTGACGGAGGACGCGTCCGCAGTCACCCCCGAGACGATCAACCAGGCGATCAACGTCATCCGCCAGCGCATCGACGCGCAGGGCGTCTCCGAGACGGAGATCACGAGCCAGGGGCGCGACAAGATCGTCGTCGGCATCCCGGGCCAGCCGACCCAGGAGACGATCGACCTCGTCAGCGCCTCGGCGCAGATGCGGTTCCGGCCGGTCCTCGCGGTCGGCATGCCGACCGCGACGCCCGCCGAGGACGCGACGGGCGACGAGGCAGCGACGGAGGAGAGCGCGGACCCCGCGACCGAGTCCGCGGACCCCGCGACCGACGAGGCGACGGACCCCGCGGCGGACGAGGCCACGGACCCGGCTGCTGACGAGGCCACCGATCCCGCGGCGGACGAGGCGACGGACGCCCCCGCCGACGACGCGACGACCGGGACCGACACGGAGGCGACCCGCCCGGAGAACCCCAGCGACCTGGCGCAGATCACGCCGGAGCTGCAGGCGGAGTTCGACGCGCTCGACTGCACCCTGCCGGAGAACCAGGTCGGCGGCGACAGCGGCCCGACCGACTCCGCGTTCGTCTCGTGCGCCGACGACGGCTCGGCCAAGTACATCCTCGGCCCAGTCGAGATCGAGGGCACCGACATCTCGAACGCGAACTCCGGCCTGCGCGTCGGGCAGAACGGCGTCGTCACGAACGAGTGGGTCGTCAACCTCGAGTTCGACTCCGAGGGCACCAAGGAGTTCCGCGAGGTCACCACGCGCCTCACGTCGCTGCCGGCCCCGCAGAACCAGTTCGCGATGGTCCTCGACGGGCTCGTCATCTCCGCCCCGGTCTCCCAGGCCGTCATCCCCGACGGCAAGGCGGAGATCTCCGGCAGCTTCACGCGCGACTCGGCCGCGACGCTCGCCAACCAGCTCAACTTCGGCGCCCTCCCGCTGACGTTCGAGGTGCAGAGCCAGGAGCAGATCTCGGCGACGCTCGGCAGCGAGCAGCTCCAGAAGGGCCTCATCGCCGGAGTCATCGGTCTGCTGCTGGTGTTCATCTACTCGCTCTTCCAGTACCGGATGCTCGGGTTCCTCACCATCGCGTCGCTCATCGTGGCGGGCGTGGTCACCTACCTGACCATCGCGCTCATGTCATGGGGGATCGGCTACCGGCTCTCCCTGGCGGGCGTCGCGGGCCTCATCGTCGCGATCGGCTTCACCGCGGACTCGTTCATCGTGTACTTCGAACGTATCCGCGACGAGCTGCGCGACGGGCGCACGCTCCAGCAGGCGGTCTCCAAGGGCTGGGGGCGTGCCCGCCGCACGATCCTCGCCGCGAAGGCCGTCAACCTCATCTCCGCGATCGTGCTCTACTTCCTCGCGGTGGGTGGCGTCCAGGGCTTCGCCGTCACGCTCGGTCTCACGACGATCATCGACGTCGCCGTCGTCTTCTGGTTCACGCACCCGGTGATGGAGCTCGTCGCGCGCGTCCCGTTCTTCCGGGACGGGCACAAGTGGTCGGGCCTCTCGCCGGACCGGCTCCAGACCCGCGGACCGCGCTACGTGGGCGCGGGGAAGGTGGTCGGGCCGGGTCAGCCCGCCGACCGTCGCACCCCCACGGCCGCGCAGGAGCCCACCGGTGCGAAGGGCGAGGACGAGCTCGTCCTCGCCGGCTCCGCCCCGCGGACGCCGGCGCGCACCGAGGACGGACGACGACTGACGATCGCCGAGCGGCGCGCGGCCGAGCGTCGCGCGGCCGCCCAGGAACCGGCACCCGGTGGAACGGACGGGCCGGCGGACGCCGCGCCGTCCGCCATCGACGGTGAGAACGAGGAGAACCGCTGATGGCCGCCCGTAGCTTCGCGCAGTGGGGCAACGACCTCTACACGGGGCGCAAGTCCTACCCGATCGTCCAGCAGCGCAAGCGCTGGTTCATCGTCGTGGGCGTCCTTAGCCTGCTGTCCGTCATCGTGATCGCCGTCCAGGGGCTCAACCTGGGTCTCGACTTCCGCGGCGGCTCGGAGTTCACGGTCACGAGCATCACGGACAAGTCACAGGAGCCGGCCGTCGACGCCGTGCACTCGGTCGCGCCCGACGCCGAGCCGCGCGTGTCGAGCGTCGGCGAGAGCGCGCTGCGCGTCCAGACCGCCGAGCTCGCCGACGAGGACCAGGTCAACGCGGTGCGCCAGGCGCTGGCGGACGCGTACGGCGTCGACGTGAACGAGGTCGCGAGCGCGTTCGTCGGCCCGACCTGGGGCGCCGACGTGTCGTCGCGCGCGCTGTGGGGCGTCGTCGTGTTCATCGGCCTGGTCGCGGTCTTCATGGCGATCTACTTCCGCGCCTGGCGCATGTCGCTCGCCGCGATCATCGCGCTGCTCGCCGACCTGCTCATCTCGGCGGGCGTCTACGCCGCGGTGGGGTGGGAGGTCACGCCGTCGACCATCATCGGGTTCCTCACGATCCTGGGCTACTCGCTGTACGACAAGGTCGTGGTGTTCGACAAGGTCCGCGAGAACACGGCGGGCATCCTCGACCAGACCCGCAGCACCTACGCCGAGCGTGCCAACCTCGGTGTGAACCAGACGCTCGTCCGGTCGATCAACACCGGTGTGGTCGCGCTGCTCCCGGTCGCGGGCATCCTCTTCATCGGTGCCTTCGCCCTCGGTGCGGGAACGCTGCGGGACATCTCGCTCTCGCTCTTCGTCGGTATCGCCGTCGGCACCGCGTCGTCGATCTTCCTCGCGACGCCGCTCGAGGTCTGGCTCCGCACCCGGGAGCCGGCGATCGCCGCGCACACGCGCAAGGTCGAGGCCCTGCGTGCCGAGCGGCTCGCGGACGCGGGCGAGGAGTCGGACGACGACGCCGTGCTCGCCGCGGCGGGCGTGGCGGGTCACCGTCAGCTCCAGCCGGGCGAGCACCTGGGCAACAAGGCGCAGCCGCGTCGCCGTCGTCCCCGATGACGGACCTGCACCACACGCCGACCGGCGAGGTGGACGGCCTGCGGGCCGTCGGCCTCGCCGGTCTCGGCGCACAGCGGGCCTCCCGCGTGCTCGAGCTCGTCCGCGCCGTGCCCGACTACCCCGGGCCCGGCATCACGTTCCGCGACATCACCGGGCTCCTCGCCGACGGCGCCGCCTTCGGGCACGTCGTCGAGGCGCTCGGGGACGTGGCCCGCGCGGCGGGCGGCATCGACCTCGTCGCGGGCATGGAGGCGCGGGGCTTCCTGATCGGAGCCCCGCTCGCGACGCACCTGGGCGTCGGCTTCGTGCCGCTGCGCAAGGCCGGCAAGCTGCCGCCGCCGACGGACGCCGTGACCTACGACCTCGAGTACGGCACCGCGACGATCGAGCTCCGGTCGGGAACACTGCCGCCCGGTGCGCGTGTTCTGGTGGTGGACGACGTGCTCGCGACCGGGGGCACGGCGGCCGCAGGCGCCGAGCTCGTCGAGCGCGGGGGAGGCGTCGTCGTCGGCCTCGCGTTCCTCCTGGAGCTCGAGGGACTGGGTGGTCGGGAGCGGCTCGCGGGCCGCGACGTGACCACGCTGGTCCACGTCGAGTCGTAGGATTGCCACTCCGGTCGTCTCGGCTGGTCGCCGACACGGTGTCGGCGATCGCCGGCCTGCGGAAGGAGGCGCGCATGAGCGAGAACACCCGGACGTCGCGCGCCCCGGAGAAGGCGGGCGCGCAGTCCGCTCCCGGCGCGGGCGGTTCCGGCGGTCGCGGGGTGCGGTCGCGCCTCGTCCGCTTCGGTGCCCGACCGAACGCGGGCAGCCCCGCGCTCGAGCCCGTGCTCCAGGCCGTCCGCACCAACCACCCCCGGACCGACCTCACGGTCATCGAGCGCGCCTACGAGACCGCGGAGCGTGCGCACCGGGGTCAGCTGCGCAAGAGCGGCGACCCGTACATCACGCACCCGGTCGCCGTCGCGACGATCCTCGCCGAGCTCGGCTTCGACGGGTCGACGCTCGCCGCCGCGCTGCTGCACGACACGGTCGAGGACACCGACTACTCGCTCGCGCAGCTCACCGAGGAGTACGGCGAGGAGATCGCCATGCTCGTCGACGGCGTGACCAAGCTCGACAAGGTGACGTACGGGGACGCCGCGCAGGCCGAGACGGTGCGCAAGATGGTCGTCGCCATGGCGCGCGACATCCGCGTGCTCGTCATCAAGCTCGCCGACCGCCTGCACAACGCGCGCACCTGGAAGTACGTGTCGTCGTCGTCGGCGGGCCGCAAGGCGCGCGAGACGCTCGAGATCTACGCGCCGCTCGCGCACCGGCTCGGCATGAACACGATCAAGTGGGAGCTCGAGGACCTGTCCTTCCAGGCCCTGTACCCGAAGGTCTACGACGAGATCGTGCACCTCGTGGCGGAGCGGGCGCCGGCGCGCGAGGAGTACCTGGCCGTCGTACGGGAGCAGGTCACGGCGGACCTGCGCAGCGCGAAGATCAAGGCGACGGTCACCGGCCGGCCCAAGCACTACTACTCGATCTACCAGAAGATGATCGTGCGCGGGCACGACTTCGCGGAGATCTACGACCTCGTCGGTGCGCGCGTCCTCGTGGATAGCGTCCGGGACTGCTACGCGGCGCTCGGCGCGCTGCACGCGCGGTGGAACCCCGTGCCCGGGCGGTTCAAGGACTACATCGCGATGCCGAAGTTCAACATGTACCAGTCGCTGCACACGACGGTCATCGGCCCCGGCGGCAAGCCGGTCGAGATCCAGATCCGCACGCACGAGATGCACCGGCGCGCGGAGTACGGCGTCGCGGCGCACTGGAAGTACAAGGAGACCGCCAAGTCGGGCGGGAAGACCGCGAAGGACGACACCGCCGCGAACGACATGCGGTGGCTGCGCCAGCTCGTCGACTGGCAGCGCGAGACGGCGGACCCCGCGGAGTTCCTCGACTCGCTGCGGTTCGAGATCGGCGGCGCCGAGGTCTACGTCTTCACGCCCAAGGGCGACGTCATGGCGCTGCCCGCCGGCTCGACCCCGGTCGACTTCGCGTACGCGGTGCACACCGAGGTCGGGCACCGGACCATGGGCGCGCGCGTCAACGGGCGCCTCGTGCCGCTCGACTCGACGCTCGAGAACGGCGACTCGGTCGACGTCCTCACCTCGAAGTCGGAGAACGCGGGCCCGAGCCGGGACTGGCTCGCGTTCGTCAAGAGCCCCCGCGCGCGCAACAAGATCCGCCAGTGGTTCTCCAAGGAGCGCCGCGAGGAGGCCGTCGAGCACGGCAAGGACGCGATCGCCAAGGCGATGCGCAAGCAGAACCTGCCGATCCAGCGCCTGCTGTCGCACGAGTCGCTCGTCGCGCTCGCCAACGAGCTCCGCTTCGCCGACGTCACGGCGCTGTACGCCGCGATCGGCGAGGGGCAGGTGTCGGCGGCGAACGTCGTCTCCAAGCTGGTCCAGGCGATGGGCGGCGAGGAGGGCACGGTCGAGGACGTCGCGGAGACCGCGCGCCCCGGGCACACCGCGCGCCGCGTGCGGACCGGCGACCCGGGAGTCATGGTCAAGGGCGTCGACGACATCTGGGTCAAGCTCGCCAAGTGCTGCACCCCCGTCCCGGGCGACGAGATCATCGGGTTCATCACGCGCGGCCAGGGCGTGAGCGTGCACCGCGCGGACTGCGGGAACGTCGTCGGGCTGCGCAACCAGCCGGAGCGCATCGTGGACGTCTCGTGGACCACCGGCAGCAACGCGATGTTCCTGGTCCAGATCCAGGTCGAGGCGCTCGACCGGGCGCGCCTGCTCTCCGACGTCACGCGCGTCCTGTCCGACAACCACGTGAACATCCTCTCGGCCACCGTGTCGACCTCGAACGACCGCGTCGCGATGTCGCGCTTCGTCTTCGAGATGGCCGAGCCGGCGCACCTCGCGCAGGTGCTCAGCGCGGTCCGCAAGGTCGACGGCGTGTTCGACGTCTACCGCATCACCGGGACGAAGGCCGCCGAAGCGACGCAGCTCCCGGCCTGACCCGGAGCCGCCCGCCCATGCAGCGCGGCTTCCCGGAGCGGCGCCCCGGCCGCGTCGTCGTGCCGCGCCGCGCGCCCGGTGGCAGCATCGGCACATGGACCTGCCCGTGATGCCTCCCGTGCTGCCCATGCTCGCGAAGTCCGTGCCGGCGGTGCCCGAGCCCGACGCGGTCGAGGGCGGGTACGTGTACGAGCCGAAGTGGGACGGGTTCCGCGCGATCGTGTACCGCGACGGCGACGAGGTACGGCTCGACAGCCGCAACGCGCGACCGATGGAGCGCTACTTCCCGGAGGTCGTCGAGGCGGTGCGTGCGGCGCTCCCGGCGCGCTGCGTGGTCGACGGCGAGATCGTCGTCGCGCGCGGCGGTCGCCTCGAGTTCGAGGTCCTGCAGCAGCGCATCCACCCGGCGGCGTCCCGCGTGCGCCTCCTCGCCGAGCAGACGCCGGCCGCGCTCGTCGTCTTCGACGTGCTGGCGCTCGGCGACGACGACCTGACGGGTCAGCCGCTCGCGCGCCGCCACGAGGTGCTGGACTCCCTCGGCCTCGACGGCCCCGACGTGCACGCCACCCCGCGGACCCGCGACGTCGCGGTGGCGCGCGACTGGTTCGACACGTTCGAGGGGGCGGGCCTGGACGGCGTGGTCGCCAAGCCGCTCGACGGGACGTACCAGCCGAACAAGCGCGCGATGCTCAAGATCAAGCACGGGCGCGAGGCGGACGTCGTGCTCGCCGGGTACCGGCTGCACAAGACGTCGACGCCCGCGAAGCCGCTGCTCGGGTCGCTGCTGCTCGGGCTGCACGACGACGCCGGCCAGCTCCAGTTCGTGGGCGTCGCCGCGTCGTTCCCGGCGGCGCGCCGGGCGGCGCTCGTCGCCGAGCTCGCGCCGCTCGTCGTCGAGCCGGGCACGCCGGAAGCCGACGCGCACCCCTGGTCCGGCTGGGAGAACCCCGCGGGCGAGCGGATGCCCGGCGCGGTGTCGCGGTGGAGCTCCGGCAAGGACCTGTCGTTCACGCCGCTGCGCGTCGAGCGCGTCCTCGAGGTCGCGTACGACCACATGGAGGGCACACGGTTCCGGCACACGGCCCAGTTCCGGCGCTGGCGCGACGACCGCGACCCGTCGTCGTGCACGTACGACCAGCTCGAGGAGCCGGTCAGCTACGACCTCACCGACATCCTGCCAGGCGCTCCCGGCGTCGTCTGACGGGTGGGTCGTGCCGCGGCCGGGCGTCGGGACGCTCGGGGCTAGGCGCGGGGCCGGTCGCGATCCTTGCTCGGTTGGACGCGCTTGGGCTCGCCCGGCATCTTCGGGTACTCCGGGGGATAGGGGAGGTCGCCGAGCCCGTGCTCGGCCTCGTCCCTCCGGGACAGCTCGAGCGCTGCCTCGAGCGACGCCCCCGCGTCGTCCCGGTCGGCGCGCAGCGGCGTGAAGAGGTCGCCTACCTCGGCGAAGCGCGCGGGCATCGACAGCACGTCGAAGTCGTCCGGGTGGACGTCGCCGAGCTCCTCCCAGCGCAGCGGCGCCGAGACGGTCGCGCGCTGGTTGGAGCGGATCGAGTACGCCGAGGCGATGGTGCGGTCGCGCGCCATCTGGTTGTAGTCGACGAAGATCTTGGCGCCGCGCTCCTCCTTCCACCACTTGGTGGTGACCTGGTCGGCGAGGCGACGCTCGAGCTCGCGCCCGATCGCGATCGTCGCGCGCCGCGCGGCGACGAAGTCCCACTCGGGCGCGATCGGCACGAAGACGTGGATGCCGCGGCCGCCGGACGTCTTCGGGTAGCCGGGCAGGCCCAGCTCGTCGAGCAGCTCGCGCAGGTGCGGCGCGACGCGCACGGCGTCGTCGAAGTCGGTCCCGGGCTGGGGGTCGAGGTCGATGCGGAGCTGGTCCACGGCCTCGACGTCCTCGCCCCGCACGGGCCACGGGTGGAAGGTCAGGGTCCCCAGGTTCGCGGCCCAGGCGACGACGGCCAGCTCGGTCGGGCACACCTCGTCGGCGGTCCGCCCGCTCGGGAAGGCGATGCGGGCGGTGCGCACGTAGTCCGGCGCGCCCTTGGGGACGCGCTTCTGGTAGAACGCGTCGCCGGTGTTGTCGGTGCGCGTGCTCATCCGTGCACCCTCGAACACGCCCTTGGGCCAGCGTTCGAGCGTCGTCGGACGGTCGACCAGGGCGCCGAGGATCCCGTCCCCGACGCTGAGGAAGTACTGCACGACGTCGAGCTTGGTCACCCCGCGGGCAGGGAAGACGACGCGGTCCGGGCTCGTGACGCGCACGGTCCGGCCGCGGACGTCGAGCTCGACGGGAGGGGTCGTGGCTGCGGCCATGCCGACCAACCTAGACCGGGTCGTCCTCCCCGGCGAGCAGGAGCGCGAGGGTGCGCCGTGCCTGCGGCCGTCCGGCCCACCGGTGGCGCAGCTCGAGCGACCGGGTCGCGACCCGCGGCTCCAGCCCGCACACGTCGCGTAGCCGGCGGAGGGTCGTGAGCGCCTCGGCGGGCTCGCAGCGCGTGGCGACGTCCAGGGCGGTCCGCACGACCGACGTCACCAGGACGCCCGCGACCAGGGTGCGGTCGTCGCGCAGCACGTGGGACTGGCGCGGGGCCCGGCCCGTGAGCGGCGCGGGACGGTGCCGACCGGGCGGGTACACGACGTCGAGCACGCGCGGCGCGGTCGACCCGCACAGCACCCAGGCCGCGGCGCTCCCGGCGAGAACGGTCCCCGGCGGGACGAGGTCACGGACGGCGAGCGCGCGGAGGGTCGGCGTGTCCGGCACGAGCGCGGGTGCGGCGACGTCGCCCCAGAGGAGTCGGAGCGCACCGGACCGTACGAGGTCCTGGAAGGCCGCGTGCCCGCCGACGTCGGCGGGCACGAACAAGAGCCCCACATCGGTGCTGCGGGGGGCGAGGAGGCG